>CAYUZD010000026.1:0-17561 GCA_964449475.1 uncultured Nitrospirales bacterium | reverse complement strand
CGGCCGCGGAGGATGCGGAGGATGCGTTCGAGTTCGTTGAGGTCGAAGAAGTCGATCTCGATTTTGCCTTTCCATGCCGCGTTGGCGGCGAGGCGGACCTTGGTGCCGAATCGGCGGCGGAGTTCATCCTCGACTTCGGCGACGTGGGGATCCTTGCGCGTGGGTGCCTTGGATTCCGGTGCGGAGGGTTGCGCGGGGGAGGTGAGCCGCTCGACCTCGCGAACGGAGAGTCCCTCCTGCACGACGCGCCGGGCGAGTGCGGACTGGCGCGCGGCGGCGTCGGCAGCGAGCAACGCGCGGGCGTGGCCCATGCTGAGCTGGCCGGCGGTGACGAGGTCCTGAACGTCGGCAGGCAGATTGAGCAGGCGCATCGTGTTCGTGACGGTCGCGCGCTTCTTGCCGACCTGGGCGGCGAGTTCGTCCTGTGTCCAATGGAAATGTTCGGCGAGCGCCTTGTACGCGCGCGCAGTTTCGATCGGGTTGAGGTCTTCGCGCTGGATGTTCTCGATCAGGCCGAGCTTGAGCATGTCCTCGTCGGACACGTCGCGACAGACGGCAGGGATGCGCTGCATGTCGGCGAGGACGCTGGCGCGGACGCGGCGCTCGCCGCTGACGAGTTCGAACCCGTCGCCTGCGCGGCGTACGATGACGGGTTCCTGCAACCCGTCGCGCCGGATGGACTCGGCGAGTTCCTGGAGCGCGTCCTCGTCGAAATACTGCCGTGGCTGCTTCGGGTTCGGCCGGACGAGCCGCGGATCGACCATAAGCAGGACGGAGCCGTCCTCGAGGACCTGCGGGGCGGCGGGCGAGCGGCCGTCGTCGTGGCGCGGCTCGGCGTCGATGGTGCCGGGCCCAATCAACGCGCCGAGCCCGCGGCCCAATCCGCCCTTCCGTGCACTCGCCACCGCAGCGTTCTCCCGTTACCCGCGCGCGATCAATTCTTCCGCGAGCCGTTCATAGGCCCGGGCGCCGGCGCAGCCGCGATCGTAATAGACGATGGGCTTGCCGAAACTGGGCGCCTCGCCGAGCGTGATGTTGCGCGGGATCACGGTCTGGTAGACCTTGTCGCCGAGATGCGCGCGGACATCGTCGATCACCTGCTTGGACAGGTTCGTGCGCTGGTACATGGTGAGCAGCACGCCTTGCAGGCGAAGCGCCTTGTTCAAATTGTCGCGGACCAAAATAATCGTTTGCAGCAGTTCGCTCAAGCCTTCGAGCGCATAATACTCGCATTGCAGCGGAATCAACACAGTGTCGGCGGCGACGAGGCCATTAACTGTTAACAAACTCAGCGAAGGCGGCGCATCGACAAGAATATAGTCGTAGCGCGAGCGGAGCGGTTCGAGAGCGTCGCGCAGGCGGAATTCGCGGCGCGGCGCGGAGACGAGTTCGACTTCGGCGCCGGCGAGGTGCTTGTCGGAGGGGACGACGGAGAGTCCTTCGAGCCCGGAGTCCATCACGGCCTCGGTAATGAGCATGCCGTCGATGAGGACGTTATATAAAGTGCGGCGGATCTGGGACTTATCGAGCCCGACGCCGCTGGTGGCGTTGCCTTGGGGATCGAGGTCGATGAGGAGGACACATTTGCCTTCCAGGCCGAGACACGCGGCGAGGTTGACGGCCGTCGTGGTCTTGCCGACGCCGCCCTTCTGGTTGGCTATAACGATTACACGGCCCATGGTTACGCTCGATCCCCGGCGGGAAACACGCCGCCCGCGCGGATGAGTTCACGCAGTTGCCCCCGGAACGAATGGACGCGCGCCGGATACGGGCGCGCGCTGCAAGGTGGGGATCATAGAGTTGGAACGGGGCCAAGTCAACGATCGAGATTGAGGAGGTTGGGGCAGGCATGATCGAGGATGTGATGTGGATGAGTACGAAGGAGCAGTAGCTTGAAGAACTGAGGAGCCGGGTAGTCTACAGGTCGAACTGCTTAAAGTGATGCTCGAAATGGCGGACGTGGAGGAGGGCCCAGCCGTCTACGCCAATGTCTCCGAAGAGGGGATGGGGCGAGGTCTTGAGCGCGCCGAGTTCGGCTTCGCTGAGGTAGTCGGCGAGGACCTGTTTTAGCGTTTCGAGCGAGTCGTTGGGATTGAGGGCACCGTCGCGGATGGGGATCTTCACGTTCTTGGGGATGGAGAGGAGTCCGAGACGGAACGCGGGCCAGACGAGGTACTTCGTGACGACGTTGCCGACGAACGCGGGCGCCTCGCGGCGACCCATCGACCAGAGCATCGAGTGAGTAAGATGCGGGACGAGTTCCTTGGCCTTCATGACGCCCCAATTCGGGACGCGATCGGGCGGAAGCTTGGCGAGCCGGTCGATCACTTCGGTGGTGAAGTCGCGGTCGAAGTCACGCACACTCATTGGCAACCTCGCGAGTTGAAGTTGTTTACGCCCGTCTCTACCATAGCGGTCACGCGATCAATGCGCAAGGGCGGTGGCGCGCGGGTCTGGCGGAACGGGGGAGATGCATGAGTTCGGTGTTGGGCGCAGTGAAGAAGCGCGGCGACTGGCCGGGGACGCGGCAGACGATCGAGGCGGCGATCCAGAACGTCCTCGGTAAACTCCCGAAGGAGCCGATCGATCCGCAGGCGAAGATTACGGACGAGCAGACGGTCTCCGGCTTGATTCGGCGCCGCGTGAACTATTTCGTAGACGAATGGTCGCGCATCACGGCGTGGATGTTCCTTCCCGAGGACGAGCAGGACTGTCCCACGATACTGTGCCTCCACGGCCGCACGGCGATCGGCAAGGACGAATGCGCGGGGATCGATTCGGCCGATGCGCTGCTTGCGTTCGCGCGGCACTACGCCGAGTTGGGCTATGTGACGTTCGCGCCGGACACGATCACGTGCGGCGAGCGCGTGGCCGCGCGGGGCCAGGCGCTCGACACGCGCTCGTACTACAAAGACAACGCGAAGATGACGGCGCTGGGCAAGATGCTGTGGGACCATGTTTGCTGTATCGACGTGCTGAGCGAGATGCGGGAGGTCGATGCGGGCCGGATCGGCGTCATCGGGCACGACCTTGGCGCCGTGAACGCGCTGTTGCTGGCGGCGTTCGACGACCGGATCCGGACGACGGTGGCGAGTTGCGGGTTCACGCGGTTTGCGTCGGAACCGACGCCGGACCGCTGGGCGCCGGACGAGGGACTTGTGCTCGTGCCGAAACTGCGCGAATCGTTCGAGTCGCGGTCGTTTCCGTTCGAGTGGGAGGACGTGCTGGCGTTGATCGCGCCGAACCCGGTGCTGGTGTGTTCGGCGGCGAACGACGGGGTGTTGGCGGCGCCGGAGAGCGTTGCAGAGGCGGTCGGGGCGGCGCGGTTGGTGTACAACATGCTTGGCGCAAAGGGCGCGCTTGAGCATTTTGCGCACAATGGCGGCCACGCGATGACGGTGGAGTCGCTCGAAGCGGCGGACGCGTGGTTTGACCGCTGGCTGTAGTGGGGAAGCAGTAGACGGCACGCGGGCGGGTGAATAGAATAGCGCGTTCGGGTTGTTAGAGCGGCGCTGGGCTGACTTGGGTTGCGCCACGACACCGGGAGGATGAAGAACGTGCCGGAGCGTTCCGTTTCGACGCCCGCGATCGACATGAGCTTTGTCACCGGGCGCGTGAACGCGCTGGTGAACAACATCGAGCAGGTCATTTTCGGCAAGCACGAGGTGGTCTTGCAGTGCGTGGTGGGGCTGCTGGCGCGCGGGCACCTTCTGATTGAGGACATTCCGGGGATCGGGAAGACGACGCTGGCGCAGGCGCTGGCGCGGTCGATCGACTGCTCGTTCAACCGCGTGCAGTTCACCAGCGACATGTTGCCGTCGGACATTTTGGGCGTGTCGATCCTCAACCAGCGCACGTCGGAATTCGATTTCCGGCCGGGGCCCATTTTCGCAAACGTCGTGCTGGCGGACGAGGTGAACCGGACGCCGCCGAAGACGCAGAGCGCGCTGCTCGAGGCGATGAGCGAGTTTCACGTGTCCGTGGATGGGAAGACGCGCAAACTGCCGCGGCCGTTCATCGTTCTGGCGACGCAGAACCCGATCGAATACGAGGGGACGTATACGTTGCCGGAGGCGCAACTCGACCGGTTCCTGCTGCGGATCGAGATTGGATACCCGGGCGAGGAAGACGAACTGCGAATTATGCGGCGTCACGACAGCGTGGGCGCGCTGGAGCGGTTGCGGCCGGTGCTGGGCGCGGAAGACGTGATCAAGCTGCAGGAGCACGCGGTGAAGGTGCACGTGGACGAGAGCGTGGCGCGGTACATGCGCGCGATCATCCAGGCGACGCGCGATCATCCGTCGATCCGGCTGGGGGCGAGCCCGCGCGGCGCGCTGGCGCTGTTCGAATCGTGCCAGTCGCACGCGATGGTGGACGGTCGGGATTTCGTGACGCCGGGCGACGTAAAGCTGATGTCGGTGCCGGTGTTGTCGCACCGCGTGCTGGTGCGCGCGCAAGGTGGCCACCGGCTGACGTCGCCTCGCGAGCGCGCGATGCTGATCGAGGACATCGTTGCGGACATTCGGGTGCCCGTGTAGACCGGTGCGGACGCGCCGGGATGCGGAGTGAAGCAGGATGAACGAATCCCCCCGGCCGGCCACGCGTTCACGGTTTCGATTTCAGCTCGGTGCGCTCGCGTTCGTCCTGATTTTTCTGCTGATCGAACTCGCTGCGTTCAATACCGGCGAGAACCTGTTGTACCTGCTGGCCAGCGTTTCGCTCGGGTTGTTGTTGATGGGGGCGGTGCTGTGTGTGGCGAACACGCGCGGACTCGATATTGTGCGCGAGGCACCAGAATCCGTGCACCGCGATGACGCGTTCGCGATGGTTGTCACAATTGTGAACCGGAAGCGGTTCCTGCCAAGTTTTTCGCTTGTTGTCGCATTTCAGAACGAGGAATGGCGTCCGTGTGCGCACGTTGCGGCGATTCCCCCGAACGCTTCCGTGACGCTGCGGATCGACCGGACGATGCGACGGCGCGGTATGCACCCGCTGCCGCCGGTGGTGGTGTCGTCCGGGTTTCCGATGGGTTTTTTCCGCCGCGAACTCCGGGCGGACGACGGGCGGACGGTACTGGTACTACCGCATGTCTACCGAATCCAGCGGTCGGTGCTGGATCGGCTGGACGATTCCGGCAACCGTCCGCGGCCGACGCTGATGCGCGGCGACGAATTTTTCGCGTTGCGCGAGTACCAGCCGGGGGACGACATTCGCTACATCAGTTGGCGGGTGAGCGCGCGCGTGGGGCAATTGATCGTGCGCGAGCTCGAGCCGGGATCGGCGCGGTCGGTAGTACTGGTACTGGATACGCGGGGCGTGCCACATTCGCTCGAGCACGAGGAGAAGTCCGAGCGCGCGATCGATTTGGCGGCGTCGCTCGCGGTGGCGTTTTTGGACCGGCAGTATTCGCTGGCGCTGGCGTCGCCGCGGCACGCGCTGCCGCTGGGCCAGGGGGAATCGCACGTGTTGCGGACGCTGGAGGTGCTGGCGCGTGTGCAGCCGGTGGAGTACAGCGACTTCGGCGACGACTGGTTCCGCGCGACGGGCGACCTCGGCGCGGCGGCGCGGATATGCGTTGCGACGGACCCCGCGCGATGGGGCGGGCGCGGCCTGGACGGCAGCGTGACGGTGCTGGACCCGGAGGAGTTGCTTCATGCGACGCAGGCATGAGATCTCGCTGAAGCTTGCGACGATTGGGACGGTCGCATTGGGGTATTTGTCGCTGATGACGACGTTCCGGTACGGCCCGGAACTGACGATCATTCCGCTGGCGGCGGTGCTGGCGATGCCGATCGGGGAGCGGTTGGACCGGCGGTTCAAGGCGTACCGGTACGCGACGACCGCGAGCATCTATCTCTACATCGCGTTGTTCTTCGTGATCCTGGGCGAATTCTCGCTGCTGGACGCGGTGCTGTCGATGGTGATCTTCATTCAGGTGTACCTGCTGGTGCATCAGAAGGGGCCGAGACAGTACGCCTACATTTTCCTGATGAGTTTTTTCCTGTTGTGGGCGGCGATCTCGGAATCGCCGCGGCCGGATATCGCCTTCGTGCTGTTCGTCTACGTGATCGCGATCGCATGGGCGCTCACGGCGCTCGATTCGTTCGCGGGCGCGCTCGCGGTGGCGGAGTCGGGCCTGCCGGAGGCGGAACAACGCGCCGAGTCGCTCGACCCGTCAGCACGGCGGAGGCCGGCGCCCGTGTGGCTACGGTACGCGGTGCATCTGGCGACGATCGTGCTGGGGACGATGGCGATCGGCATGGCGGTGTTCATGTTGGCGCCGCGGACGGAGGCGGGCGTGTTCGGCGCGAGCCAGGCGCGCATGCAGCCAACGACGGGGGTGTCCTCCGAGATTGATCTGTTATCGGCCGGCGCGTTGCGCGCGGACACGACGCCCGTGATGCGCGTGCAGTTCCCGGAAACCGCCGACGGCCGCTACAACGGGCCGATGCTGTGGCGGGTGACGTCGCTCGATACGTATACCGGAGTGGGGTGGCAGCACCGGGGACTGGTGACCAATCCGCCGGGGCGAATCGGGAACCGGGAGCTGTTCCTGTTCATGAGCGACTGGCGGCTGGCGTCGCGAGAGGGCGCCGAGCGCATTTCGTATGCGGAGTGGCCGCTGATTCGGCAGGAGATCTATCTCGACCGGCCGCCCGAAACGGCGGTGCCGGCGCTGCAAATGGTGCGGCAGGTGGTCCCGCGCGAACGATCGGAGAACTACGCGTTCCGCTGGGACGTCGCGGGCGATTTCAGCGTGGTGATGTCGTCGCGGAACGACTCGGGCCTGTACATCGACGTGTTGTCGGAGTTCATCAACCCGCGCCCGGCGGACCTGCGCGTGGCGTCGACCGACTACAGTTTCATGAATCCGTCGGACCTGACGAACCTCACGTATCAGAACCTGCTGCCCGAGACCCTGGCGCTTGTGCGCCGGGTGACGGCGAACGCGTCGAACCCGTACGACCGCGTGATGGCGCTCGTGCGTCACCTGAGCAGCGTTGACTACCGCTATTCGACGATCATCCCGGAATTGCCGGAGCAGAATCCGATCGACGCGTTTATCTTGCGGGAGAAGCAGGGCCACTGCGAGTTGTACGCGAGCGCGCTGGCGCTGATGGTGCGGAGCCTGGGGATTCCGTCGCGCGTGGTGACGGGTTACCGGGACGGCTTGTGGGACGCGAACGACCGGTCGTACACGGTGACCGAGGACATGGCGCACCTGTGGGCGGAAGTTTATTTTCCTGGCCAGGGCTGGGTAAGTTTCGATCCGTCGCCGCAAGGTGACGGCGACCTCGCGCTGATGGACACGTTTTCGCGGCGGATGTCGTTGTACTTGTTGCGGACGCGGATACTGTGGCTCCGGTATGTGGTGGGGTATCGGCCGCCGGAGCGGCAGGTGCTGATGCAGGACACGGCGACGCGCATGTTCCGCGCGGCAGACGAGTTTCTGAACGGTGCGGAAGGGGACGAGACGGAGTCGCCGTTGTCGAGGGCGGGGCGCACGCTGCTCCTGTTGGGCGTGCCGGCCGGGTTGGCGTTGCTGGCGACGTATGGGGCGTGGCGAACTTGGGGCGGGCGTGCGCGCGAGCGTCGCGAGCCGCTGACGGCGGATCAGCGGCGCGCGGTGATGCTCCGGCAGTCGATCGTGCAGGCGTTGCGGCGCTGGGGGATAGTCTACGAGGGGAAGACGGCGGAGGAACTCGCGGCGGAGGTTTCGGCGCTGCGCGTGAACGACCCCGCCGGCGCGCGGGCGATCATCGACGCGTACAACACGACGCGGTTCGGCAACCGGCCGATGTCGAAGGACGAATTGGCGTCGTGGCGGAAACGGCTCCGTGGCGTCCGACTCGAATCCGGCCGGGCGTAATCTGGATCACTTCTTCGTCGTCAGCAGTCCTATGGCGTTGGCGCGCCAGAGCGCGACGGCAAGATCGGGCCGGCCGTCGCCATCGAGATCTTGCGCTTCGAGCGCGTAGGGCTCGGCGTCCTCGAAGGCATACGTCTCCGTGGCGAACGACTGCGGGATGGTGGACCCGGCGGACGAATTCCGCAATACCATGACGGTCCCGGAATCGGGACACGCGAGCGCGAGATCGGTGCGCCCGTCGCCGTTGAAATCGGCGCAGGCGACGTCGCGCACGCCCAGCTCGCGCCGGAACCGGTCGGCGCCGAGACGGATGCTCTGTGCGACGGAGTAGCCGAACTTGCCCTCGCCGTAGTGCACGACGACGGCGTCGTCGCCCTGTGCGTGGATGACGACGAGATCGCCGCGGCCGTCCTCGTTCACATCGGCGTGACGCAACGCGTTGGGCCAAGCACCACCCGAGGGGATGCGGTCGATGAGGTCGAAGTGGCCTTTGCCGTCGCCCTTTAGGAGAGCGATGGCGTTTCCGCTGTAGAGCGCGACTGCGAGATCGAGTTCGCCGTCGGCGTCGAGGTCGCGCAGGAGCAGATCGCGCGGGCCGCCTGCGAGTTCGAGCATTTCGGGCGCGCCGAAATAGAGGTCCGGATGCCCGGGGAACATCACGAGCACATCGCTGCTCCAGCCGGTTGCGATCGCATCGCGATATCCGTCGCGGTCGATGTCGGCGATGGCGAGGGAGGTCAGTCCGGGCGTCGTGAAAAGCGGGAGGCCCTCGGCGTCGCGGTCTTGCACGTATTGCAGGCCGTCATCGGGGACCGTGAACGAATGCGGCTCGAAGAGGCCGTCGCCGATGTTGCGCAGGAGCGTGAGGTCGCGGTTGCGGACCGCGTGGAACGACGCGACGACGATGTCGGGCGCCTTGAGCGCATCGATGTTCGCGACGACGACGCGGTACGGCCCGAACTCGCACGGGAGGGGAGGCTGCGCGTCGAAGGTGAGGTCGGCACGGCCGATGAGATACGACACGTGGTCCTCGGCGGGCCGCTCGTCGCGGACGTCCATCAGCCGGCCACGATTGCTGGTGAGAAGATCGGGAATGCCGTCGCCGTTGATGTCGGCGATGGCAACCGAGGTCGGGTTCGGGCCTACACGAAACCGCTTGGACTGAAGTTGGAAGGTTTGCGCGGAGGCGGACACGGTGACGAGGGCGAACGCGAAGGCGAACCATCGCATCATGCGTGCACCCCTTGGCGCGCCGAGGCCATGCGGGCGGCGAGCCGGTACGCCTCGATGAAACTGTGTTCGCGGACGGCGCCGGTACCGGCGATGTCGTACGCGGTGCCGTGGTCCACGGACGTCCGGACGATGGGAATGCCGAGCGTGACATTGACGCCTTCGTCCATGGCGACGAGCTTGATCGGAATGTGGCCCTGGTCGTGGTAGAGGGCGATGACGGCGTCGAATCGGCCGTCCAGCGCCTGCCGGAATACGGCGTCCGGCGAGTGCGGACCGGAGCAATCGAGGCCCTCGGCAACGCACCGGCGCACGGCGGGCTCGATTTCATCGCGCTCCTCGGAACCGAACGCGCCGGCCTCGCCGGCGTGCGGGTTGAGGCCGGCCACGGCAATGCGGCGAGACTTCGCGCCGAGATCGCGCAAGGCGCGGTCGGCAATGCGCACGGTTTCGACGATCCGATCGGCCCGAACCGCGTCGAGCGCCGCGCGGAGCGGGACATGGTCGGTAAGATGCACGATCAGGACGCCGCGGACGTAGAGCGTCATGCGGTAGGCGGGCGTGCCGGTGCGTTCTGCGATGAAATCGGTGTGGCCGCGGCAGGTGTAGCCGGCGCGGTGGATGCCTTCCTTGTGGATCGGGCACGTGACCATGGCGCTGACGGCGCCGTCGAGCGCGAGATCGACGGCCTGCGCGAGCCAATCCATCGCGGCCCGGCCGGCCTGCGCATCGAGCGCACCGGGGCGGCGCGCCGGCGCGTGCGCCGCGGACGAGAGGAATGAGATGCGCGAGGGAGAGGACACGGCGTCGCGCGGTGAGCCGGCCATGATCGCTTCGGGCGCGCCCAGAACGAGACTCCGCGCTGCGTTGTACGCGGCCGGACAGCCGATGACAAGCGGGACGGTATGCGGCGCGGGCGCGCCGTGGACGAACGCCTTGGCGATCACCTCGGGTCCAACGCCGTTGACGTCGCCCATCGTCACTGCGATGATCGTGTCCATGCGAGTGATGCCGCCCCCGAGCCGCGCGCGATCGATTTGCGATCGAAGTTCCCCGCGAGCGCGCGACGCGAAGAGAATATCCGAATGGTCAACTTGCTTCCAGAAAGTCAAGCACAAACTGCGTTGCTCCGAAATAGCGCGATGACTCGCGCGAACATTTTTCTGTTGCGGATCGAAAAAACCGGTGATATACTCCGCGAATGATCTGAGTTGAGCATCTCGATCGCGTGGTGATCGTGGCAGTTCATGGCGGCGATGAGGGCGAGTGTAGGGCCGCCTCCTCAGAGACTTCTCACATGTAGTGTATTTCAGCGCCGGGTCGAAGTGTGTCTGGCGGTCGGGTCGCGTTGCGTCGTGCGCGCACGCGGGGTGGATGCCGAGAAGGAGACCATGACGGACGCACTTCGGGAGGCGCGCGCGATCCAGCTCGAGGCGTCGCGCGTTGGTTTCGACTGGCCCGACACAGGCGGTGCGTTCGCGAAACTTCGCGAGGAAGTTGACGAGCTCGGCCGGAGCTTGGATTCTGGTGAGCACGAACTCCAACACGAGGAACTTGGGGACGTCCTGTTCTCCGTGGTCAACGTGTCCCGGTTTATCGGCGCGGACGCTTCAGCAGCGCTCGAGAATGCGAACCGCAAGTTTTCCGCGCGCTTTGGGCGGGTGTGCGATGCGGTGCGGGAGTCCGGGAGGACGCTTCGGGACTGTTCGTTGGCGGAATTGGACGCGATCTGGGAACGGACGAAGCGCGAGGCCGATCGCGGCGGGCGGTCGAGCGGCTAGGGTCCACGGACGGGAGGGCGAGGGACGTACGACGGGCTGGAGCGGTCCGGCTGGGCTGGGGCGAACAAGGGACGAGGCGAATCGGAATGAGTCAGGGCGAAGACGGTGGGCAGTCGGACGGTGGGTCAGCGGGGAAAACGGGCCGGATCGAACCGGTGAATCCGTGGTTGCTGGCGAAGGAGAGCCTGCGGCGGGTCGTTGACGAGCACGCGTATGCGAACTGGTTTTCGCAGCCGCGTTACGAATCGTATATGGACGGCGTGCTGACGATCCAGGTACCGAGCCAGTTCTTCGCGAACTGGTTGAACGAGCACTATCTCGACACGATCAACAAGACGTTGACCGGACTGTTGCCGGACTTCAAGGCGGTGCGGTTCATGCCCGGTCGCGACCATGCGAACGACGGGCACGTGTCTGCGGCGGTACGCGCGACGCAACCCAAGCCCGCGGCAGCGCCGACCCGGCCGTCTTCCGCGCCGCAGGGGCACAGTGCGAACGGCAACGGCCGCATCCTGGGGTTCAACGCGAAGTATACGTTCGATCGGTTCGTGATTGGCGCGAGCAACCGGTTCGCGCACGCGGCGGCGGAGGCGGTGGTCGCGGCGCCGGCGCGCGCGTACAACCCGCTGTTCCTCTATGGGCAGACGGGCCTGGGCAAGACGCACCTGATGCACGCGATCGGGCAGGAACTGCTGCGGCGCAACCGCGAGCTGAACATCGTCTTCATTTCATCCGAGTTGTTCACGAATCAGTTGATCGAGAGTATCGCGAAGAAGGCGACGCCGCGGTTCCGCGCGAGATACCGCCAGGCGGACGTGCTGTTGATCGACGATATCCACTTCATCGCGGGCAAGGAAGCGACGCAGGAAGAGTTTTTCCACACGTTTAACGAACTCTACGACATGCAGAAGCAGATTGTGATCTCGAGCGACCGCGGGCCGAAAGAGATTCAGGACATGGAAGAGCGGCTCGTGTCGCGGTTCGAATGGGGCCTGGTGATCGACATCCAACCGCCGGATTTCGAGACGCGGATGGCGATCCTGAAGAACAAGGCCGCGGAAGAACTGATCACGTTGCCGGAGGACGTGACGCGGTACATTGCGACGCTGGTGACCAGCAACATCCGCGAGCTCGAGGGCGCGCTGGTGACGGTGAAGGCGTTCAGCCGGATGCAGAAGCAGCCGATCGACCTCGCGCTGGTGGACAAGGCGCTGCACGACATCGTCTCGCGAACGAAGATCAAGTCGATCAGCTTCGAGCGGATCCAGAAGGCGGTCGGCGATAAGTTCGACGTGCGCATCGTCGAGCTGCGCGGGCGCAGCCGGCAACGGCAGATTGCGTATCCGCGGCAGGTGGCGATGTACCTGTGCAAGTCGCTGATCCCGAGCATGACGCTGAACGAGATCGGCGAGGCGTTCGGCGGCAAGGACCACACGACGGTGCTGTACGCGTGCCAGAAGATCGCGGAGGAACTTGACCGCGACGAGCACCTGCGCGACGTGCTGCGCGCGATCGAAGAGGACCTGCGCGGGTAGCCGAACGCGTTGGCCGGGCCGCGGCGCGTGTGTTACGATCCGCGCATGGCGCTGCGCAAACTGGTCTATTATCCCGACGATCCGCTGACGAAGCGGGCGAACCCGGTCGAGTCGTTTGGCGAGAAACTGCAACGGCTCGTGGACGACATGGTCGAGACGATGATCGCGAGCGAGGGCGTGGGACTCGCGGCGCCGCAGATCGGCCTCGGGAAGCGACTGTTTGTCCTTCGCGAGCCGGACCACGAACCGTTGGCGTTTGTGAATCCGGAAATCGTGTCGATGGAAGGCCTCGAGGAGGGCGAGGAGGGCTGCCTGTCGATGCCGGGCGTGTACGCGCAGGTGCCGCGCGCGACGCAGTTGCTGGTGCGGGCGCAGAACCCCGCGGGCGAGCCGTTCGAACTGGAAGCGGCGGACTTTCTCGCGCGCATCATCCAGCACGAGACCGATCACCTGAACGGAATCCTGTTCCCGGAGCGGCTCGACATCATCACGCGGCAGGAGAAGCTCGAGGAGTGGGCGCGCCGCCGCGAACAGATGCTGGCCGAGCAGGCCGCCGGGCATGCTCCTCAATAGTCCCGCCGTCGAGCGGCTCATCGACGCGTTTCGCCGGTTGCCGGGCGTGGGCAAGCGGACGGCGGAACGGTATGCGCTGCATCTGTTGAGCGCGCCGAAAGAGGACGCGGACGCGCTGAGCGCGGCGATCGCGGCGGCATCCGGCGCGATCCGGAAGTGTTCGATCTGCCGGAACCTGACCGAGTCGGACCCGTGCGCGGTGTGCCGGGACGAGCGGCGGGATCGCGGCGTGATCTGCGTGGTCGAGCATCCGTCGGGCGCGATGGCGATCGAGCGGGGAGGCACGTACAAGGGGTTGTACCACGTACTACACGGTGCGCTGAGTCCGCTGGAGGGTGTCGGGCCGGACGAACTCGATATGGGGAGGTTGTTCCGGCGGCTGGAGTCCGGCGAGGTGAACGAAATCATCGCCGCGACGAACGCGACTGCGGAAGGCGAGGCGACTGCGCTCTACATCGCGCGGCAGGCACCGGAACGCGTCAAGGTGACGCGGATCGCGCACGGCGTACCGATGGGCGGCGGGCTCGAGTACAGCGACGAGGGGACGCTCGCGCATGCGCTGCAGGGCCGCACGCGGATGGGCTAGTGGAGTTCGCCGGTGACCAGCAGGTGGAAGGCCTTGGTGGCGCTGGCGAGGCGATACTCGTAGATGATGCGCGGACCGTCCCAGGAACTATCGCCTTCGAGTTTCAATCCGTGCTGGCGTTC
Source organism: uncultured Nitrospirales bacterium (assembly GCA_964449475.1). Taxonomy (GTDB): domain Bacteria; phylum Hydrogenedentota; class Hydrogenedentia; order Hydrogenedentales; genus VFKU01. The sequence goes on along the minus strand of CAYUZD010000026.1, from coordinate 3,864 downwards.
CCAGCGTTCGGCGTACTCCTTGAATACGTCATCGAGGCCGACTTTGAGATTGATGACGCCAAGCTTGTCGACTTCCTCCGGCAGGATATCGAGCACGAACCGCAGGTGGAGCGTGTCGGAGGAGGACAGGTCGGCGGTGAGGCGGGCCTCGCGGACAAATTGCAGGCTGCTGAGCGAGATGTCGGTTTCGTTCTGGCCGAGTTGGATGTTGTAGGCCTCGAGCAACGACGCTACGGCGAGAAATGCGAGACCCTGGCGATTGTCGAAGACGACTTCGAGCAGGTGGCCGCCCTCGAACTCGACCGGCGCGAGCGGCATGGACTGGTTCCACGTGTAGAAGAAGGCCTCCTCGGCCTCCTGCGCAAACGGGATGACGCCCTCCTTCATGAACAGGCCGCGCGCGGGTTCCGCTGCGCCCTTTTTCCAACGGATTTTGGGGAACGCGTCCGAGAACCGCAACGTGTCGCCCAGCCGGCGCGCGACGGGCGTCAATGCGTTTGGGTTGATGTAGACGCGCAGCTCGGCGCGCTGTTGATCGAAGTTGAGCATCGCGGCGACGCCGCCCTCGTGCGGGAGCATGCGCCGCACGGCCCAGTAGGGCACGGGCCAGCCGGCGGCGGAGCGGATTTCCGCGGCGCTGAGGTCGGCGAGCTTCGCGGGGTCCACGATTGCGGTGATGCCCGAACCGTTCGTGACCGGGGCGCGGCTGACGCGGGGGCCGGTGCGGAGGAATCCGTAACGCCACTCGGCGTAACAGGCGGCGAGGAGGACGGCCGTGAGCAGTGTGGCCGCGGCGTAGGCGAGGAGGCGCGCGCGGGCGAAACGCCGTTTCGGAGTAGCAGGGCGTCCTCGCGCGGCGTTCCGTGGGTTGGGTTTGGGTGGTGTCGGCATTCGTTAGAGTGTACGCGAAGGCGCCGGGCGCGTTGCGTGAAGAGATTCCCGCCTTCGCGGGAATGACAATGAAGGGGGAATCGGTGATCTGGGGTTATCTCGTTGCGGAGTTCGCCGCTTGTAGTGACGGATGGGCACGCGTTGCTCCGTAAGTGTGTGTGACCGATTCTGTGGCAGATTCAACGATTCAGCGAAAAGGCATCTGCCAGTTGAGCGAACAGATCGCCGATCGCGCTACTGTATCGTCCCAGGAACGTCCAGGTGAACCACACGTAGTAGTACGCGGCGCAGCCGAAAATCCAGACCAGCGCCGCGAGCATCCGCGGGTCGCGCCAGGCGGCTCGCGGCGCGTCAGATGCCACTGCGGTTCTCTTCCATACGCTGGACGCGGTGCGAGAGCAGGGCGACCTCCTGCGCGAGCCGACGGTTCCGTTCGGACAATCGCGAGATGATCACAGTGAACGACAGGACGATCCCCAGGACGTAGAGGAACGACACGGCGAACAGGGTGGTGATCATCTGGAAATGAAACGTTTCCGCGAACCAAACGATGACACCCGGGAAGATTCCGATGACGAGACCCAGGGCAGAGGACGCGAGCCACAGCAGGGCGTAGCGCTCCTTAAGGTGTTCGCGCCGAACGAGTTCCATCACGAGCGCGAACAGGACAACGCTGAGAAGACCGAGCGCGATGCGGTGCGTCGGCTGGATGGCGAGTTGACCGAGGGCGTCCATGGGCTACTCCAGTCCCTTGACCAGCGCGCGGATCTCGGCCGGCCGGACCACGTCGTCGCCGCGCTGCGGCGCGAACGAGATTTTCTTGAAGACGCCGACCAGGATCGCGAGGCTGACCTTGACGATGTAATACGCGGCGCGGACGGCGCCGATGGAGCTGCGGCCGCCCTGGCGCTGACGCATCTGGACGGGGACCTCGACGGCGCGCAGGCCGTGCTTGTGGACGATGACGAGGGCCTCGGCCTCTGGGTAGTCGTCGGGGTAGGTGTGCGCGAAGGTTTCGAGCACGGCGCGGTTCATCGCGCGGAACCCGCTGGTGGTGTCCGTGATGCCGCCGCCGATCGCGGAATTGACGATGCGGGAGAGGATCGACTTGCCGATCCGGCGGCTGATCGACGGTTTGTAGCCGGTGTCGGCGACGTAGCGCGAGCCGACGACGAGGTCGGCGCGGCCCAGCTCGACCGCGCGCACGAGCTTCTCGATTTCGTTGACGGGATGCTGGCCGTCCGCGTCGCACTGAACGGCGATGTCGTAGCCTTCCTGACACGCATACCGGTAACCGGTCTGCATTGCGTTGCCGATGCCCATGTTGTAGGGCAGCGTGATCAGCTCGACCCCGTGCACGCCGCGCACGACGGCGGCGGTGCCGTCGGTGGAACCGTCATTGATGACGACCACGTCGTAATCCGGCAGTTGCGATTGCAGCGCGCGCAGCACATCGCCGAGCGCGTCCTCTTCGTTGAACGCCGGCACGATTACCAGTACGCCTGCCATCAGCTTGCCTCCTTCCGCAGGACCATGAAGGTCCAGACACCCCCAATCAGCCCGAGCGCGCGCGCGGCGTCGCGCAAGGTCGCGACACCGCGGTACGCCATGCCGGCGCCGAGACCCAGCCGGCGGATCATCGCGCGTGTAATGCGCGCGGTCGCTACGATGTATATGACGACGAGCGATACGAGCGCGGCTGCAAGCAGGCTGCTCGGGACTGCGGCGAGCGCGAGCAGACCGCAGGCGAACGCAAGCACCAGCGGCGGGCCGAGGAGATCGCCGAGGCCGGCGTAGTCGTCGCCGCCGGTGCGCCGCGGATGTTTCGCGTAGAGCCGCATGCGCCAGTAGCCGTGGCGCATCTGGGTGCGGAGATAGGGGATGAGGCGCGAAGGGTGGTAGTGCGCGACCCGCGCGTCCGGCGCGAACCGCAACACGCCGCCGGCGTCCTGCAGGCGGTAGGCGAAGTCGTTGTCCTCGCCCGAGGCGCGCGCGAACGATTCGTCGAAGCCTCCGGCGGCCATGAACGCGCCGCGGCGATACGCGACGTTGAACGAGCCGAGGAAATCGACTTCGCCGGCGAGGTGCGCGTGGCGCAGGACGATTTCCTCATGCACTAGCCGCGCGAGCAGCGACGAACCGTTGCGAATGCCGTAGCTTCCGCCGACGGCCACGGTGCGATCGTCGATGAAGCCCGCGGCGAGACACGCGAGCCAGTCCGGATCGGGCACACAGTCGGAGTCGGTGAACACGAGGAGGTCGCCAGCCGCGTGGCGCGCGCCGAGATTGCGCGCGGCGGCGGGACCGCGGTTGTCCTGGCGGAGATACGTGACGGGATAGCGCGCGGCGATTTCGGCGGTGCGATCGGTCGAGCCGTCGTCCACGACGATGATCTCGTCCGCCGCGCGCGACTGCGCGAGACACGCGTCCAGACACTCCTCGAGCGTCGGTTCGGCGTTGTACGCCGGTATGATGAGTGAGATCCCCACGTTCCCCCGTGGCGTTCCCCGCGGACGGCCGTCCCCGCGAAGGCCGTCACGCCGGTATCATAGCAGCGCGCGCGGCGGCCGCAAAAGTGCGGGCGCCAAGCGGCGCTCAGCCCTCGTCGCTGAATCCCATGCGCTGGCGCAGCGCGATGACGGCGCCGATGTGGATGCCCTCGTGCATCAGGTTGAACGCCATGGCTTCCTCGGCGCTGTTCAGGCGCGCGCCGGACTTGAGCTCGAACGGCTTGTAGGCGGCGAAGAGGCCGTTGGCGTGGTCGGCGGCGATGCGGTCGAATTGCGAGTGAAACTGATCGAGCACGGCGCCGGCGGACGGGCCGGACTCGCCCCAGCCGGCGGGCGACGTGCCCGGCAGGAACCACTCGTTCCACGACTCCGGCACCGGGACCGTCGCGCCGGACGGCCGGTAGACAAGGCGGAAATGGGAGAGGACGATGTGACCGAGGTTCCAGAGGATGTTGTTGTCGGC
>CAYUZD010000025.1:3671-17735 GCA_964449475.1 uncultured Nitrospirales bacterium | reverse complement strand
TCCGGGTCGACGCCTTCGATGGTCACCCGGCGAACGCGGTTATCGTCCTTGATCTTGCGAAGGGACTCGATGGCAACTGCTCCTTCCCTCTCCTCGCGCTAAAACGATACGGGAAGCGCGTCAATCCCTTCAATGTGGGGCGCGGCGGATCACGTCAGTACGGCCATATGCTCGCGCTGGAACTCGATGATGTCGGCCTCGCGGCCCGCGTGAATCTTGTTCGACCAGGCGGCATCGGCGAGGAGTGCGCGTCCGACGGCGACGAGGTCGAACTCCTCACGTTCGAGCCGCTTGAGGAGCGCGTCGATGCCAGCCTTGTGCGTGTCCTTGCCGGCGTACGTGCGCAGGAAGTCGCTGTCGAGTCCGACACTGCCGACGGTGATCGTGGGTTTGCCGGTGAGCTTCTTGGTCCACCCGGCGAGATTGAGATCGGAACCGTCGAACTCGGGGTCGTTGAATCGGCGCGTGCTGCAGTGGAAGTAATCGACGCCCGCGTCCGTGAGCGGTTGCAGGAACGCAGCGAGTTCATCGGGCGTCTTCGCCATTTTGTGCGAATAGTCGCCCTGCTTCCACTGCGAGAACCGCAGGACGAGCGGGAAATCCGGACCGATTGCGGCGCGGACCGCGCGGATGAGCTCGACGGCGAACCGCGTGCGTTGCGGGAGCGTGCCGCCGTACTGGTCCATGCGCTGGTTTGTCGTGGACCAGAAGAACTGATCGATGAGGTAGCTGTGCGCGCCGTGGAGTTCGACGCCGTCGAAGCCGAGCGCCTTCGCGTTGCCCGCGGCCGCGGCGAAGGCCGCGATGGCGTCGTCGATGTTCTTCTGCGTCATCGCGACGGGAGGCTTCATGCCGTCCTGTCCGGCCAGCGCGGGATGGAGCACGACGGACGGGCCGTAGCCGGGCAGCGACGGATCGGGCTCCATGCCGGGTTGGCGAAAACTGCCGACGTGCCAGAGCTGCGGGATGATGAATCCACCCACGCCGTGCACGGCGTCCACGACGCGCTTCCAGCCTTGCAGCGCCTTCTCGCCGTAGAACGCGGGCACGTCGGGGTAGCTGTGACCCGCGGGACAGGGCGGAGTGCCCTCGGTGACGATGAGACCGACACCGCCTTCCGCACGCCGGCGGTAGTACGCCGCGACGTCTTCGCCGGGGACGTTGCCGGGCGACTTGCTGCGCGTCATCGGCGCCATGACCACGCGATTGGGCAGCGTGACCTTGCCGAACTTGAACGGCTTGAAGAGGGTAGAGGCGGATTGGGCGGCGGTGACGGCGGAACTCATTCGGCGGAGACTCCTCGGGTTCGAAAGCCGCAGATCATATCTGCGGACGAATGGGAATGGAAAGCAGCCCTGGGGACGATGGGTCAGAACGCAGGGCGGTGGACCAAAATTGCAGGTGAATGAACCGCAATCGAATCCGCGGGTCCGAAATGCACCAGACCGTAGCACGTAAACCATTTTGTATCAATGCCTTAGGTTGACGAATCCATTTTGGAACGAAATCTTGAATTGAGGCGTTCGGATCGTAGCAACCTGTGTTATCCTGCCCCGGATGGCCAAGTAAGTCCTCTCATCATGGCTGTGAAGGAGGAACGACCTATGGCAGTCGCACATCTCTCTCGCGAAACCTCGCGCCCTCTCTCGATGAAGCCCGGCGACACCGTCAAGGCCGCGGTGCGCAACATGATCGACTTCGACACCGGGGCGATCGCGGTGATCGACGATCGTCGGCGGGCGATCGGGGTATTCAGCAAGAAGGACCTGCTCGGCAAGGTGGTCGCGGTCGATCGCGATCCGAACGCTACGTTGCTGGGCGACGTGATGTCGACGGACATCGTGACGGCGGCGGACACGCTGACGACGGACGAGTGCCTGCGCTTGATGCGCGAGTACCGCATCCGGCATCTGGTGTTGGTGGACAAGTGGGGCCGGTACACGGGCCTCATTGCGCTGTGTGAGTTGCTCGAGAACCGGATCTTCGAGTTGAACGATTCGCTCGCGTCGATGGAAGGGTATCTGAACGACTCGCTGGGAGGCTGAACCCGGCGCAGAAAGCGGGGGTAGTGCGGGGGAGGGCGCGTATTTCCACGGGGGTCCATCGCCGACCGATCGGGGGTCGTGTATCTCCGGCGGGACATCCCTGCGAATACGGGCCAGACTTCGCGGTAGTAATCGGATGGATACGAGGCACTGAGGCGCGGGCCGGAGTTCCACGGCCGGCGCCGGAGACCACAGCATGATCACCGTGTACACCGTGTGTGCCGTGGCGGGCATCGTCGTCCTGCTGGTGCAGGTCGCGATGACGCTGTTCGGGCTCGATAGCGACAACGAACCGATCATGGAGGCCGGGGACGACCTGGAGATGGGCGACGAACTCGCCGATCACCACGGGATGTCGAACTGGTTCTTCGGCGTGCTGTCGCTGCGATCGGTTACGGCGTTCGTGGCGTTTTTCGGGTTGGGTGGGCGCATGGCGCTGGCGTTCGACCTGGGCAACTTCATCGCGCTGCTGTGGGCGTTCGGCCTGGGGTTTGCCGCGATGCTGGGCGTCGCCGCCATGATGCGCCTGCTGCACGAGATGAAGTCGGAGGGCAACGTCCGGATCCAGAACGCGCTGGGCGCGACGGGCACCGTCTATCTGACCGTGCCGGGCCACCGGTCGGGCACGGGCAAGGTCGAAGTATCGGTGCAGGGCCGGACGATGACGTATCCGGCGATCACGGGTGCCGGCGAACTCAAGACGGGTAGTCGCGTGAAGATTACGGGCATCAGCGACCCGAACACGCTGGAGATTTCACTGGACGACGGCACCGCGGCGGACTAGGCGCCGCGCGAAAGGATTCCGCACACCATGGGCGAACCCACCATCTGGATTGTCGTGACGGTCACCGTCGCGGCGCTGTTCCTGTTCTCGTTCTTCGTGCTGGCGAGCCGGCGGTACAAACGCTGCCCGAGCAACCGGATCCTCGTGATCTACGGCAAGGTCGGGTCGGGCACGTCATCGCGGTGCATCCACGGCGGCGCGGCGTTCGTGATTCCGCTGATCCAGGACTACGAGTACCTCAGCCTCGAACCGATCCAGATCGAGATCCCGCTCAAGGACGCGCTGTCCATGGAAAACATCCGCGTCAACGTGCCGAGCGTGTTCACGGTGGCGATCGGGACCGAGCCGGACATGATGAACAACGCGGCGATCCGGCTCCTGGGGCTGGACACGGGCGCGATCAAGAAGCAGGCGGAAGACATCATATTCGGGCAGTTGCGCCAGGTGATCGCGTCGATGCGGATCGAGGACATCAACCGCGACCGCGACGCGTTCCTGCACAACATCCAGACGAACCTCGAGCCGGAACTGCGGAAGATCGGCATGGTGCTGATCAACGTCAACATCACGGACATCACGGACGACTCGGGATACATCGAGGCCATCGGCAAGAAGGCGGCGTCCGAGGCGATCCAGCGCGCGCGCGGCGACGTGGCGGACGAGCTCAAGAAGGGCGAAATCCGCGTGGCCGAGGCGGACCGCGACAAGCTGGTGCAGGTCGCGAACAACACGAAGTTGCAGGAGATCGGCACGCGCGAGGCGAAGCGCGAACAGGCCGTGCGCGTGGCAGAACTCGAGAAGGAACAGGTCGTCGGCGAGCAGCAGGCGGCGTTCCAGCGCGAGGTGCAGGTCAAGGAGGCGGAACGCGAGAAGCGCGTGTCCGTCGCGAACGCGGACGCGACCGCGAAAGTGGGCGAGGCGGCCGCCGCATTCGACCAGGACATCAAGGTCAAGGATTCGGAGAAGCAGATGCGCATTCGCGTCGCGGAGGCGAACGCGCGCGCGATCGAGGGCGAGAACGAGTCCAAGGCGGCGATCGCGGTGTCGAATGCGACGCTGCGCGTGAAGGAAGCCGAGTCGTTTCAGGTGGGCGCGACGAAGGAAGAGATCGCGAAGGCGAGCGTGCTCGAGGCGAAGAACCGTGCACTGGCAAAGGCGGCGCTGGCCGAGGCGGAACTGGTCGAAGCGGAGTTCCGCGCGGAACTCGAGGCGAAGGCCAAGGCCGAGAAGGCGCGGACGATTGTGGAGGCCGAGGCAAAGGCGCAGCAGACGCGGCTCGAGGCCGAGGGCGAGGCGGCGGCGATTTTCGCCAAGCTCGAGGCGGAAGCGAAGGGCCAATACGAGATTCTGGCGAAGAAGGCCGACGGGTTGAAGGCGATCGTGGCGGCGTGCGGCGACGCGAATTCCGCGTTCCGGCTGTTGATGCTGGAGCACCTCGACACGCTGGCGCACACGTCGGCGCAGGCGATCTCGAACATCAAGTTCGACAAGGTCATCGTGTGGGAGAACGGCGGCGAGAATGGCAAGGGATCGGCCGCGGGCTTCCTGAACAACCTCGCGAACACCCTGCCGCCGATGATGCAGGTGATGAAGGACGTGGGCGGCGTCGAGTTCCCCGAATCGATCATCCGGATGGTGGACGATACGAAGTCGACGGCGAGCGGCGACGGAAACGTTGCGCCTGCGGCGTGATGGAGGCTTTGCTCTGAAGCACAACAGGCTTAAGCTGGACTTCGCTTAAGCCTGCCACGCCCTGGAATCGAAATGGTGGAGGTAAGGGGAGTCGAACCCCTGGCCTCCTCGCTGCCAGCGAGGCGCTCTCCCAACTGAGCTATACCCCCATGCGATCGCGGGTCTGCGGGCGCAAAGCGGGATTATACGGCGTGTTTGGCGGCGGATCAACGCGTGCTGCGTGCGGATCGCGTGCAACCCGCGATCTTTGAAGGGTTTTTCGCGCGTATGTTACCCTCTGCGGTTTGAGGGCGCGATGGCGTCTCTCGACCTGTCGGGTCTGCCGAAGCGAGCATCCTGAGGAGCGTTCCCCGTGCTTTTCGATCGCGTGAACCGCCACAAGCGTCTCGGCGGACTTCTCATTTTCCTGTTCATTGGTCTGCCGATGGTGTTCTTCATCCCCGGCGCGGCGCAATTCACGTTCGGTTCGGCGCCGGGGACCGGAGTGACGGTGGCGCAGGCGGGCTCGACGCCGGTAACGGCGGAGGAGTTCTACCAGCGGTTCCTGCAGGCGCAGGACGAGCGGCAACGGTACGGCCAGCCGGCGACGGCGCAGGACCTGGTGAGCGACGGGACCGTGGACGCGATCCTGGACAGCCTGGTGAACCAGGCGCTGGTGAAGGAGCAGACGAAGGACCAGCCGGTGCGGCCGGACGACGATTTCCTGCACGAGCGGCTGAAGGAAGACCCGTATTTCCAGAACGAGCAGGGCGAGTTCGACGCGAGCCTGTACAACCAGTGGGTGCAGAACGCGACGACGTCGAAATTCAACTGGGACGCGTTTTTCAGCAGCATGGCGGACCAGATCAACAACGACACGTATTTGTATCTGATCGGCGCGTCGGCGCGCGTGACGCAGGCGGAAATCCGCGACTTCTTCAACGATCGGAACACGAAGCTGAAGGTCAAGGCGATCGGCGTCGAACCGACTGTTCCGCTGACCGACGAAGAGCTGCGCGCGTTCTACGATGCGAATCTCGACCAGTTCATGACGCCGGACGAGCGCGTGGCGGAATACATCGCGGTGTCGATTCTGCCGCCGGTGCCGCCGCTGGTGGACGAGATCATCGCGAAGGCGAACGCGGGCGAGGACTTCGGGGAACTGGCGAAGGCGCATTCGGAGTCGTTCGACGCGGACAGCGGCGGCGACCTGGGCTGGATCAACGAGTCGGCGGGGTTGCGCGAGCACGAGAAGGTACTGTTCGAGATGCAGCCAGGCGAAGTGCGCGGGCCGGTGCGCAGCGTGCTCGGGCTGCACATTTACAAGGTGGAAGAGGTCCGCACGGACGCGCAGGGCAATCGCGAGGCCCATGCGCGGCAGATTCTGCTGCGGCCCGTGCTGGATGAGACGGAGAAGGCCGCGCGCAAGGCGCAGGCGGACGCGCTGCGGGCGGCGGCGGCCGCGGGCAACGCCGGGCTGCACGTCGCGGCGGCGGACGCGGGTCTCGAGGTGAAGCGGACCGGGCGGTTCTCCGCGCGGACGGAGACCATCGAGGGGATTTCAGAGGCGGATTCGTTCCAGTTCCGGCGGGACGTGTCGGAGTTGGCGGTGGACCAGCTCTCGCAGGTGATCGAGGGCGGCGAAAACCTGTTCATCGCACAGGTGGCCGAATTGCATCCGCCGGTGCAGCGGACGTTCGACGAGGCGCGCGCGGACGTGGTGACGGCGGCAGAGCGCGACCACAAGGCGACGCCTGAGTACCAGGAACGCGTGTCGAACTACGTGAAGCGGATTTCCGAGGAAGCGACGAGCGTCGCGGACGTGCAGGCGAAGTTCCCCGAATTGCCGCTTACGGTGAAAGAAACGACGCCGTTCGGCATGGACGACATGCTGTTCAGCCAGGGGCTGTTCATCGACACGCGGCAGGTGTTCGGCCGGCTGATCGGCGAGGACGTGGGCAGCTTCACCGGACCGTATGTGGACATGCTGCGCGTGCCGCAGTTCATCGAACTTGTCGAGAAGACCGTGCCCGAAGGCGAGACGTGGGACGCGCAGTTCGAGACGGAGAAGGCGGAGATCAAGCAGCAACTGCTCGCGACGCGTCAGCTCCAGCGGCGGATGGACTACATGCAATACCTTGTCGCGGAGGCGAACGACGCCGCGCAGATCCAGAAGGATTACGACCTGGTGTTCGAGATTCTCGGGCTGAAGGACGCCGCGGCAACCACTCCGGCGTCGCCGCTCCCCGCAGCGCCCGCACCGGCCGCGGAGCAACAGGCCGAGGACGCGGAGCAGGCGGTTGATACGCCGGTGATCATTCCGGAAGCGACCGAGGGCGCGCCGGTGGAATCTGCGCCTGTCGAGGCCGCGCCGGTCGAAACCGCTCCCGCCGAGGAAGCGCCCGCGACGCCGCAGCAGTAACGCGTTACCGCGCGTTCTCGCGCATTGATTCGGACGCGCGATCCAACTGAGCCACCAGCGCCCGTGCCTCGGCGACCGTTTGCTGTTCGGCGGCGAATGCGTGCGTGCCGGGCGCGAGTGCGAGCCGGAGATCGCGCGCGGCGGCGCGGCGGGCGTTCCACGCGAGGAACCGCGCGGCGGCGGACAGCCCGAAGATTTCGACGACGAGCATGATCCCGAGGACGGTGGTCGCGTGGATCAGTTCCGGGCCGGTCCAGACATCCGCCTGGAAGTAATCCGTGACGAGCAGGAACGCGGTGTAGCCGAAGAATCCGACCGGCGCGGCGTCGAGCAGGACGGCGAGCGGCCAGCTTGTGAGCGCGCGGGCCCGCGCGACGACGCGATCGCGTGCGGGGCCGCGCAGGACGGTCTCGACGGCCACGCTGAGTTTCGCGGTGAACGCCTCAAACTCGCCGTCGCGCGCGATCGGCGCGAACCCCGCCTGCGCCATCGCGAGACGGACGTGGCTGGCCTGCGAGTCGAACGCGCGGCGAAGTTCGTCGGAGCCAAGGTCGAGGTGTTCCTCGAAGAGACCGGCGTCGCCGAGAATGCGCGCGGCGCGGTGGCCGGCGGCGGACCGCACGGGCCAGAGCGACCACGTGGAGAGGCGCGCGGGCAGTGTGCGGACCGATTCGACCAGACGATAAAGCGCGCCGACGAACCCCTTCGAGCGCAGGCCGATCTCGCGGCCGAGCGCGTAGTTCCAGAGGTGCGGTTCGGTAAACAGGCGCCGGCGCACGATGTCGTGCGCGGTTTGCGCGAGCGCGGCCTCCGCGGCGCGCAGTGCGGCGTCCGCCTCGTCGAGGCCCGGTGTGCGCGCGGCGACGCGTTCTTCGAGCGTGGCGATGGTCTTTGCGAGGAGCCCGGCGGTGTTCGAGCGTTTGATGCGGCGGATGCGGTCGGCGGTCAGTTCCTTCGCGAGGAACGCCTCGAGCGCGGCGAAGTCGTACTCGTCCGGGCCGGGCGCGCGGCCCGCGACTTTCCGGTCGAAGGTGCGGATGCTGTTCACGCGGAAGTAACCGGAGACGCGGATGCCGGCCTCGCCGAGCCGCCGCAACCAGTCCTCTCGGATGCTCGGCGCGGCTGAGGCCTTGGTCTCAACGCAGACGAGCGCGCGCTCGTCCTTGAGCGGGCGCAGGAGGGACCACGTCGCTTCGTCGAGATATTTTTCCGAGTCCGCGCACATTACGACGAGATCGCACTCGCGCAACGCCTGCTGCACGAGCGCGCGATGCTCGCGGACGATGGTGTCGGAGTCGGGCGTGTCCACGATGACGAGGTTTTCGAGCGCGGAACCGGACTTGCGTTCCCAGCCTTCGCCGAAGGGCAACCGCGCGCCGGGCGGGTGATAGATCGTGGGGATCGCGGTGCACGGGCGGTACTCGGACGTCTTCGCGAGTTCGTCGCCCGCGAGCGCGTTGAGCAGCGTCGATTTGCCGACACCGGACCCGCCGACGAGCGCGACGACGAGCAGGTCGTCGAGCCGGACCTCGCGCTCGCGGAGTTCGTCGAGCCGCGCGCGGAGCAGGTCCGCCTCGCGCCGGAGCGGCTCCCACGGCCCGGCATAGGCCGCGAGCGCGTCCAGCGTGTGCAACAGTTCGTTCAGCGATTCCGGCATGATTCGAGCGCGCTCCGCATGGTGTCGAGGGGTTCGCCCTGCATCGCGCCGAGGGCGGCATGGAGCGGCGCGAGCCCCGCGCCGGCGACGTGCGCCGCGAGCGCGCCGCGCAGGCGGGCCCGCTGCTCCTTCTTCCACGGCGACAGGAAATCGAAGAGTGCGTCGCCGAACTGGTACTCCATCACGCGCGCGACGAACTGCGCCGCGAACGGTCCGAGGAACACGGCGGCCTCCGCCGCGCCGAGCCCGCCGGTGTGCAGCGCGATCGGCGCGGCGATGGCGGCGGGCATCACGGAGAGGACGGCGTCGAGCGCCTCGAGCGCGCGGCGGCGGCCCTTGTGGTCCTGCCACCATGCGTCGAGCGTCTTCTGCGCATGCTGCTCAAACGCTTCGGAGAGGGGACCCGGGTGCAACGCCTCGGCGGACACGGCGGCACAGGCCGCCTCCGCATCGAGTTCGGCGAAGCGATCGCCGATGATGCCGCGGGCAGGCTGGCCGAAGGTGCGCGCGCGATCGGCGCACTCGGCGACGAGGTCCCGCGCGATGCGTTCGACCGCGTCGCGGTGCAACGCACGCAGCGCGTCATCGGCGGCGTTTGCGGCGGGCGTGTCGGGCGCCTCGAGCGTGGCGCGGCGGACGAAGGCGCCGCGGACGGCGCGGGTGAGCGCGCCGGCACCGCGCACGACGGTGGCGCTGGTCGCGCCGATGGTGCGGCGAATGGGCCCGCGCTTGGACTGGACGTAGGCATGAAAGAGTCCGCCGACCTCGCGGCCGGGCACGGGGTCGTACGTTTCGGCGGCGGCGTCCACGAGTCCGGCAAGCGCGTCGTCCACTTCGCGGAGGGGTTCGGCGGCGGCCTCGAGCCGGCCGAGGAACGATTCGGCGTCGGCGATGAACCGGGCGACGGTGCCCTCGTAGACGCGGGACTTGATCGCGGCGACGTCGAGCGATTCGAGATGCGCGCGCAGTTCGAGCGCGCCGTCGAGTGCGCGGACGGGCGTTTGCAGGTTGTCGCCGATGCTGAAATCGTGCGGGATCACGAAGACCGGTGAATCGGTCCCGACATCCGCGCAGAAATCGGCGAGCTGGCGGCGCGCGACGGCGAAGTCGTTCGCCGGGTTCGCCTTGTTCATCACGGGGACGATCACGCGCCCGGACGCGGCGGCCTGGCGGAAAAACTGCACGACGCGGTCGTCCTTGTACTTCTCGCCGGTGATGACGGCGATCATGACGTCGCCGGCCGCGCGGAGGTGCGCGGTGACCTCCCAGTTCTGCCGCATGATGGAATCGACGTCGGGCGTGTCCATCAGCACGAGATGATCGGGCAGCGAATCGTCGCGTACGACGAAGAGCGCCTCGGCGGGCAGCGCGGGATCGGTCGCGTGCGCGGCGACATCGAGCGTGCGCGGTTTGAATTCGGGCACGAGCTTGGCGTCGAGCGATTCGGCCGCGCGCCGGGCGTTGGCGGCGAGCACGGGGTGGCAGGTGGCGGCGGCGGTGCTGGCCATGGGACTCGCGGTGCGGCCCACGAGCAGATTGAACACGGTCGATTTGCCGGTGTTGGTGCCGCCGGTGACCGCGGCGACGAGGCAGCCGGTACCCGCCATGTGCGGGACGAGTTTGTAGGTAAGCAGGTCGCGCCAGGCCTGGGACTCGGCGAAAACTTCCCCGTGGAGTTCGGCGTAGGGAGCCAGCGCGGCGTCGAGGCGGCCCAGGGCGGCCTCGAACGCGGTGAGTCCATCTCCGATAGGGTTTTCCATGCTGGATTCGGGTGCAGGCCGCCGCGGTTGGTGGGTATAAATGGTCATCGAATAGTACACAACTTTCGCCGGAATCCGGTATAATTCAATGGTTTACACAACAGGGCGCGAGGGGTTGGCGCCGGAGGGGGCAGTATGCAGTCGTACATGCGCGCGGGTCGGTTGTGCCTCGCCGCAGGCCTCCTTTTGTTCTCCGTCTTGGCCGCTGGCGAGGAGTACAAACCCTGGGCGTTGCGGGACCACTACAGCTTTACGGGCGACTATTCGACGTTCAAATTCGACGTTCAGACCGGCGAATGGATGGTCGAGGTTTCGCAACTCGGCGTGCTGGTGAAGGACGCGCAGTGCGAGATCGAGTACGCGGACGGCGTGGTCGAGCGGCTGAGTTCGTCGCGCGCGGTGAAGGACGAGCGCGAGGACTTCGACGGCCCGCTCGGCGAAGGCACCCGATTCCGTTCGTTGTTTCTGACGCACAAGGGGCTGATGGTCGATTTCTCGGTCGCGCGATTCAAGACGCGCCCGTTCCTGATGATCCATATCATTCTGACGAACCCGAGTTCGCAGCCGATCGCGATTCGCGAAATCCGCCCCGCGGTGTTCGACCCGGGATCGGTCGCGGAACTAGGCGACTCGGTTGTGGTGACCCAGGCGCTGACGCAGCGGCGAGGCAATTACTCGATGATGAACGCGGGTGCCGGCGCGGGCCTGGTGTTGATGTCGATGCGGCAGCCGAAGATGACGCTCGGCGTGGGCGTGCTGCGCTCGGGGATGGTGAATTCGTACGTGGACCTCCGCCCGTCGGGCAAGTCGTGGGTGGGATCGGTCCGGTGCGAGTACACCCCGTCGCTGACGATCCAGCCGAAGTCAAAGGTCGGGTGCGACCCGGTGTGGATGTCGCTGTTCCAGAGCGACGCCGCGCAAGTCCTGCAGACGCACGTCTGGTCCGAGATGACGGGCATGAAGACGACGAGCCCCGGCGCGCTGCCGAAGGGCTGGGTGACCGTGCAGAACGGCGCGCCGGCCGCGGACCTGCTCCGCGTGGCGGAGGCGTGGAAAGACAATTACGTGAAGTACGCGCTGGTGCCGTCGGGGTGGCAGGAGTCGCCCGGCAGTCTGAACGGCCGCGCGCCGGATTACCCGAAGGACATGGGCAAGGTCGCGCGCGACCTCATCCAGGGCGGGATGGTTCCCGGGATTAGTTTCGACCCGCTCGGCGCCGACGGCGCCGAGGGCCGACTGACGGTGAAGGCGGCGGACGGGACATTCTGGCTGAACCTGGGCATTGAAGATGCGCGCGGGTTCGCCGCGGAACGCGTGGACAAGCTGGTGAACCAGGGATACCAGTTCTTCGTCGTTGAGAATTCAAAGATTCCGGACGACGTATTGCAGAAGTTCAACGTGACGCGCGAACAGGCCGACCTGTACGCGCTTGAGATCTTCACGATCGCGGCGAGCGGATACCCCGTAATTCCGTCGCCGACGCTGACGATCGCGGACAACCTCGCGCAATGGCAGAATGCGACGGAGACGATGTCCGTGATGCAGACATACGGCATTTCGGCCGGCCCGATGCGCGTGGAT
The DNA here is from genome assembly GCA_964449475.1 of uncultured Nitrospirales bacterium. Classification (GTDB taxonomy): domain Bacteria; phylum Hydrogenedentota; class Hydrogenedentia; order Hydrogenedentales; genus VFKU01. Next base: position 5,815 of record CAYUZD010000025.1, on the reverse strand, counting down.
AGCGAACGCATCGGCGCCGTGTCGCGGCCGCTGGCAGACGCGATCCACGGGTTCGGCGGGCCGATCGAGATTGTCGGCACGCCGAAGAAGAACGTGCGCGAGGCGGTCGGGATGGCGTGCTGCGCGCAGGAACCGCCGCGTCAGATGCGGGCGGGCGGCCGGGATTGAGCGGACATCCCACCTCTTCCGCCTCCCCACTCCAGTACCACGCCCACGCGAAGATCAATTTCTACCTGTCGGTGATCGACCGCCGGACAGACGGCTACCACGACATTGAAACGATCTTTCAGTCGATTGACCTCGCCGACGAAGTCACGCTGACGCCGCGCGACGGCGAACCGGCATTGTCCTGCACGAATCCCGCGCTCGAGATCCCCGACAACCTTGCGTTGCGCGCTGCGCGCATCCTGCGTGAGCGGTACGCGCCTGGACGCGGTGTACACATCAGTCTCGCGAAGCGGATTCCGATCGCGGCGGGGCTCGCCGGCGGCTCGGCGGACGCGGCGGCGGTCTTGACGGGCCTGAACGAGATGTGGGGACTGGGGCTGAGCGTCGAGACGCTCCGCGCGATCGGCGTCGAACTCGGATCGGATGTCCCGTTCGTGCTAACCGGCGGCACGATGTCGGCCACGGGCCGGGGCGAGGTGTTGCGTCCGCTCGAACCGCTGCGGGAGACGTGGCTGGTGTTGTTGCATCCGCCGATGGAGGTGAGCGCCGCGCGCGTGTACAACCACGTGATGCTGAAGAAGACGCGCGAGGAGCGCATCGACGGGACAACGAAGACGTTTCGCAACACGCTCGAGACGTTGTCGCGCGGGCTGCTGCCCGATGTACTGCACAACGCGATGGAGATCCCGGTGTTCTCCGAATATCCGCAGTTGGCGGTATGGAAGCAGCGGTTGCTCGACGCGGGGTGCGCGGGCGCGGCGATGAGCGGCAGTGGACCGACGTTGTACGGCCTGTGCAAGGACGAGGCGCACGCGAAGGCGATCGCGGCGCGGTTTACGGAAGTGGCTTCGTCCGTCGTACGCACGATCCCGCATGGTGTGCGGCGGGTGGGTTAGGCACAACGGTCGCGCGGAAGGTAGGCAACACGCCTAAGCTGAACCCCGCTTAGGCGTGGCGCCTTGGTTCACGAACGGATTCGGCGGAGGAATGCGCCCATGTCCTCGTCGCTGCGAATGCCGAGGCGCGTGAGCGCGAAATCGTACTTGAGCGGGTCGCCGGGGCTGATCGCGCGGAAGAATGCGGTCACGTCGAGCGCCGCGGCGAGGTTGGGCTGCCTGCGCCGCGTGAGCCGGAGCGCGCGCGCCGCGCGGTGCATGTGCGTGTCGAGCGGGACGATAAGCAGCGCGGGATCGAGCCGGGTCCAGCAACCCGGATCGACGTCGTCCCGCCGCGCCATCCATCGCAGATACAGATGCAGGCGTTTGCACGCGCTGCCCTTCTCCGGCGCGGAGACGAGGCTATCCGGCGGACGTCCGAGGCGCAGCTCGCGCGCGAATCCGGTAAGGCCGGGCAGCGTCGAGTCCGCGCCGGCGGGTTGGTGCGACAGGAAGCAGGCTTCGAGCGATCCGTGAGTGCGCAGCGCGCGGCCGATGCCGTCGAAGAGCGCGCCGATGTCGTCTCGCGTGGTCCAGCGGTGCTGGAATCCGTTGAGCCGCCGCGCGAATTGGCCGCCGTCGTGACGCAGCGCGTCCGCCGGGTGCGGCCCCAGCGCGGCCAACACCGTGTCGAGATTGCGCAGGATTTGCGCGACCCGGCCGTACGCGAGACAGGCCGCGACGAGACCCGCGACTTCCCGGTCGGCGTCCGACGCGTAGCGGTAGACGACCTCGAGCGGATCCGGCGACACGAACTCGCGGCGGTTGAGCCGCGCGTGCAACGCGTCCAGTTCAGGCTTGAGTTCCGCGCGCGTCATACCGGCGATTCTACCGGACTCGCGCGGGGTTACTCCGGCGGCGGCCAGCTCGCGAGGATGTCGGCGGCCAACCGGCGCACGTCGGCGGACGGGTGCGAGCGTCCCGTGCGCTCGATATAGTCGCGGCCCGCATCGGTGGCGGACCACCACGCGGCCTTGAGCGCCATTTCGCCGAACGGGCGCGTCACGCGCGAGTCGTTCAATAGTTGCATCGCGCCCGAGT
>CAYUZD010000025.1:0-3571 GCA_964449475.1 uncultured Nitrospirales bacterium | reverse complement strand
TCGCCGAACGGGCGCGTCACGCGCGAGTCGTTCAATAGTTGCATCGCGCCCGAGTGGTTGTGACTGAACGCAAGCGCCGCGACCATTCTCCAGGCGTCCTGGTCGTTTCCCTGTTCGTTCAACCGGCCGGCGGCAATCGAGTAGAGCCGGTCGCCGTACGGCGCGATGGCATCCGAGGGGAGAAAATCGACGTAGACGGCCAACTGGCTCGACACGTCCTCGACCTCGTAGTTCTCGGCGAGAGCGATGTCCTTCGGCGGATTGAGGAGGAGCTCGATCGCTTGCGCGCTGGGAAGGTATGCGACCGACTGAAAGGCCTCCTTGCGCAACTCAAAGTCGAGCGTGTCGTCTCGCGCGATCGCGCACAAGTCGTTGATCGACTGTTCTCCGCCCATCATGATCCCGTACAGAAAAGCTAGCGCGTCGTCAAGACCTGCCAACATCTGACCGGACTCAGCCTGTTCCCGTATGCTCAGTCTCTGACGAAATCGAATGAGGTCCTCGCGTCGAAGTTTGGTTGTCGCGGCGGGTAGATCCAGCAACGTATCGACCCACGACGCGGTTTGCCGCCAGTACTCGTTGCGCTCGTTGTAGAGTTGATCGATACGCTCGAGCGCCTTGGCCAGTTGAGCTTCGGCGTCGGTTAACCGCGCTTCGAGGTTCGGCGTCCCCTCCGCCTCCGGCTCAGCCGGCTCGATGGGTCCGAAAAAATCCTCGATCGGATCGGGTTCCGGCGGCCGGCTGAAGAAGGAATACGTGGTGACGGTCGCGACGATGCCGAGGATCGTGCCCAGCACCAGGACGTCGAATCTGCGCCGTTTGCGTTCGTCGTGGTCGCCCATTGGCGTTGGTTCCCCGGAATACGCATACAATCCCGGAAGGGTTGTGCGAAGTTCCGCGGATGGAGACGCAAGGCCGATGCTGTTTGAAATCGTGCGGGACTGGGGCGCGATGGACGAGTTGTGCCGGGTGGAACTGGCGGCGGCGGAGCGGTATCGGGACGCGGGGTACGACCCGGGCCCGTGGCCGCCGACGGCGGCGCAGGACTTCGCCGATTACCGGGACCTGGGACTGCTGTGGGTCGCCGCGGCGGACGCGCGCGCCGTCGGGTTCGCGGTGGTCGATCTGTACGGCGACCACGCGCACCTCGAGGAGATCGACGTGTTGCCGGAATTCCAGGGCCGCGGGATCGGCGCGGCGCTCATTTGCGAGGTGGTCGTCGATGCGCGCCGGCGGAACTGCGCGGCGGTGACGTTGCGCACGTTTCTCACGACGCCGTGGTCCGTCGGGCTGTACGAGAAAATGGGATTTCGGCGCTGGGACCCGTCGCCGGAACCGGACTACCTCCTCGCGATGTTCGACGGAGAGCGCCGGGACGGCCTGATGCGGGACGAGCGCCTGACGATGCGGCTCGAGCTGAGTTGACGCGAGGAACGCCCGCGCGATCGACTGCGCACATCCGCTACAATCGCGGGCCGCACTGAACGGAGACGGCACCGCCTTGGCACGAACCGCACTGGTGTATTCGGACATCGGGCTCTCGCACGCGATGCCGCCCGGCCACCCGGAGTGTCCCGATCGCCTGCGCGCGATCACGCGCGCGTTTGCCGACGCGAAGCTCGAACCGCCGCGCATCGATCCGGTCGCGGCGACGCGGGCGGATGTGCTGCGCGTGCACACCGAGGACCACTTCGAGACGATCCGGATTGCGTGCGCGAACGAAATGCCGTACCCCGACCCGGACATCCACGTCGTGCGGGCGTCGTGGGACGCGGCGCTGACGGCGGCGGGCGGGGCGATCGAGGCGTGCAAGGCCGTGATCGAGGAGCGGTTCGACAACGTGTTCAGCGCGATGCGGCCGCCGGGCCACCATGCCGAGGCCGGCTACGCGATGGGGTTTTGCCTGTTCAACAACGTCGCGATCGCGGCGCGGTGGTTGCAGGCGGAGGCCGGCGTGCGGCGCGTTGCGATCCTCGATTGGGACGTGCACCACGGCAACGGCACGCAGCATTCGTTCTACGACGACGACACGGTGTACTACGCGAGCCTGCACCAGTTCCCGCATTATCCGGGCACGGGCCGCGCCGAGGAGCGGGGCAAGAACGACACGAACCTGAACATCCCGATGCGTCCCGGCACGCCCGCGGACGTGTGGCTGGACGCGATCGAGACGCGCGTGATGCCGGAATTTGAGCGCTTCGACCCGGATTTCCTGCTGATTTCGTGCGGATTCGATGCGCACCGGGACGATCCCTTGGGCGACCAGCACCTCACCGCGGACGACTTTGCGGCGATGACGCGACGGGTGAAAGGCCTCGCGCGGGGCCGGGTGGTCTCGCTGCTCGAGGGCGGGTACAACCTGCGCGCGCTCGGCGAGTCGGCCGTCGCGCACTTCCGGGCGCTAATGGAAGCTACATGATCATCGGAATTATATAGGGAGTTAGTTTAATGGCAGCCTATGTTATTGTTCAGGTGACGATGACGGATCCGGCGAAATACGATGTGTACAAGCCGTTGGCGGCGGCGGCCGTCACGAAGCACGGCGGGAAGTACATCGTGCGCGGCGGGGACGCGGAGGATCTCGAGGGAAAACGGCCTCACGCGCGGCTCGTGGTACTCGAATTTCCGTCGTACGCGCAGGCGAAAGCGTGGTATCAATCGCCGGAGTATCAGCAGGCTAAAGCGGCGCGAGCGGGCGCGGGAACCGGCGTGTTCACGGTCGTTGCGGGTGTGTGACGGGGCTTCGGAAGCGGACGGAGGGACTAGATAAGCAATTGGTATCAAACGACTTAACTCTATTCTGTCAATAGTATACCCTTTTCGGCGCGGCAAGTCGTTCCGCCGCCTGAATTTACTGTCGGCTCGTTGCTTGACTGGCCCCTGCGCGTTTGTTATTCTCTGCCGCGTTTGCTTGGCGTAAAACTCGCCTTTTTCAGTGGGGCGGAGACCGGGTGGCTCTGCCTTGGTGGCCCCTGCTGAAAAACCCTTGCGCACTGACGTGGCGGGAGGCTATTTGCCTCGCGCCCCGATTTTTTGGAGGACGACTGTACTGTGCCGACGATTAACCAATTGATGCGCGGATGCCGCGAGCCGGGGAAGAACCGGACGAAGTCTCCGGCGCTCAAGTCGTGCCCGCAGGCGTCGGGCACGTGCACGCGCGTCTACACGATGACGCCGAAGAAGCCGAACTCGGCGCTGCGCAAGGTGGCGCGCGTGCGTCTGAAGAACGGCATGGAAGTGACGGTGTACATCCCGGGCGTCGGCCACAACCTGCAGGAACACTCGCAGGTGCTGGTGCGCGGCGGCCGCGTGAAGGACCTTCCGGGCGTGAAGTACCACATGATTCGCGGCGTGCTCGACGCGCAGGGCGATATGGGCGGCTCGGCGAGCCGCGCGCAAGACGGCGGCAAGGAAGTGCACAAGGGCCGCTGGGTGAGCCGTTCGAAGTACGGCGTGAAAAAGCCCAAGTGACGTTGGGCGGAAACTGAGGACGCGGAATGGGACGACGTCGAGAAGCCGAGAAGCGGAGCACGCTTCCGGATCCGGTATACAACAGCGTGACGCTGGCGAA
>CAYUZD010000024.1:0-18454 GCA_964449475.1 uncultured Nitrospirales bacterium | reverse complement strand
GGCCGGTGATGCCGGGTGCATCGGGCACGGTCTCTTCCTCCGCCTGCGCGAGCAGGATGGGTTGAACGGGTTGCGCCGCGGGCCGCGCGCCCTGGCCCTCGTGCGCCCAAGCGCCCGCGCCACACACTCCCAGAATCGCCGCCAGAATCCACGTACGCATGCAAGTCTCCTTCACGCCCAGGTTGGATCGGGCCAGAGTCTATCAGATGCGCCGTGCCGGCGTATGCAACGCCGCGCCTTCGTATTAGGGGGTCACAGCGGCTCGCGGTCCGGCGGGACGTACCCCGTGCGCGCGGCGTCCGTGGCGAGTGTGGCGGGGTCGTAGTGGCGATGGAGGAGGGGTTGTGCCTTGTCGAAAAGTTCCGGATGGGTGTTGCGGAAGGTCGTCCAGGTCTCCGGCGCGCCGGCCTGGGTCGCCCGGCGGTGTACGGCGGTACCGAACGCGCAGGTCACCGTGTCGTGGTATAGATGCGGCGCCGTCCCGAGCGCAGCGTTCAGACACGGAATGCCCGATCGCATGCGCGCCAACGCGGCCTCGAGCGTGGGCTCGCGGCGGCAATAGAGCCACGCCATGCGCACGTGTGCCTCGTGCGTCCAGCCGGCGCGCGTCAGGGACGCCGCCTCGAATGCGTCGAGAAATTCATCGTCCGTCATCGTTGGGTTCCAGTGACAGGGAAGATCATGCGCACCCGCACGCGTCCGCCGGAATTCGGGCGTGTTCAGTCCGTGCCGCGCGACCGCAGGTACGCGATCAATTCCGCCGGGTGGTCCGTCTGGATGCCGTCGACGCCCCATGCGAGCATCACGGGCCAGTCATCCCGCGTTCCTTCATCCGTGATCACGATCGCGCCGTTCATGTGGGCCGTTGCGACGAAGGATGTTGAACAATGCTTCATCACGCTGGCAATGACGCGCGGCGCGAGGTCTAGCGCGGCGAACAGGCCGGCCAGGTTCTTCTCAGGACCCGGATCCGGCATCGGTACGCACTCTGGACACGTTTGCTGCACCATTCGTTGCTGCGGCACGCCCGTGTACCAGAGTACCGAGTGTTCCATACCGTGCTTTCGGACGAGTTCGAGCAGGTCGGGAATCGTGTCAGGCTCTTTAACGTCCAGATACAACCCGATCGTTCCCGCGCACAACTCGAATACGTCGTCCATCGACGGAATCCGTTCCTCGCGCCACTCCGGCCCTACCCGGCTGCCGATGTCGAGCGACTGCAACTCGGCAAGCGTGAAATCACGGACGCGACCTTTCGCATCCTGCGTGTACGCGTCGACGATCGCGTTGTGCACGCTGACGAGGCAGCTGTCCTTGGTCCGGCGCACGTCCACCTCGACGAAGTCGCAGCCCAGTTCGATCGCCCGGCGATACGCCGCGAGGGTGTTCTCTGGGATTCCCTCGTGCGCGCCGCGGTGTGCGACCACGTAGACGCCGTGCTTTGGCGCGGGCAACCCGGTGTCGCGCAGCACCGAATCGAGCGGTTCCGCCGCGAAGAGAAGCGCGATCGCGGCGGCGAACACCATTCTCGGCCCCCGTCAGAACGCCGAGTTGGTCGGCGTGACGGTCGCGGCCTTCCACGTCGCGTCGAACCGTGCTTTGACCGCAGCCGCCTCGTCCGCGCGCTCCTGGGCGGACAGGCTCTGCCACAGACCGAACAGCGCGAAACCGTTTTCGGGGTTCTTCTTGAGGTCGGCCCAGTAGACGATCTCGGCCGCGTCGGGCTGCCCGGCCTCGACCAGTACCGCGCCCAGCACCTGGCGGACCGGCGTCGGCCAATCCGGCGGCTCGTTGTACGCGAGACCGTCCTCGAGCCGGACCGCTTCATCCAACCGCGCGACCGCGTCGTTGAATCGTCCGCGCGCCGCGGCGAGTTCTCCCGAGACGATGTGCGACGCGATCGTCAACAGGCGCCTGGGATCCGCGAACCCGATGGTCATCGCGCCAAAATCGCCGCTGACCCGCAGTTCGTCAAGCGCCCTGATCTCGGCGGACGCCTCGCGCAGTTTGCCCGTGTGAACGTACGCGCGTGCGCGGGCATAGCGCCAGATGCCCTGCACATACGGCGTCGATTCCTCCGGCGCGGGTTCCGCGAGAACGTCGCTCCAGCGCCCGAACCGGACCAGCATCTGCAGCGGCATCGTGTAGAACGATTCATACAACGCGAAGTCCATCCCCGCCATTGAGTCGTGGGCCTGCTTCGCGACCTTGCGCGCCTGGAATACGGCCTCGTCCGCGCGCCCCTGGCGCTCCGCGGCGTACATCATGAAGTGGACATTGTGCGGGTAGTACGCGAGCGGATAGATGCCCTGTTGCCGGCATTGCGTGAGATAACTCTCGTCCGCCGCGACCGCGAGCCGGTTGCTCTCGTACGCGTCGTCGTAACGCCCGAGCCGCATATAGGTGTGCGACGGCATATGCACAAGATGACCCGCCGCGGGCGCCGAGCGCAGCAGCACGTCGGCAGCCGCCTCGGCCTTCTGCGGGTGGTGTTCCTCCGTCGCGTGAATGTACAGGTGCGTCGCGCCTGTATGCTGCGGATGCCGCGCGAACACGGTCTCCAGCCGGGCAAGAATGGTACCGGTGTTTTCGCGCGCGCGGCCGTCGCGCGTGTAATAGTTCCAAGGCGACAGATTCATGAGCGAGTCCGACGCGAGCACCTGCGCGTCATCATCCGCCGGATATGCGTCGGCCAACGCATTCATGGCGTCCGCGTACGCCCGATCGAGCGTCGCGCGATCGCCGTCCGCTCCGGCCGCGTAGCGTGTGGCCAACGCATCGATGAACGCGCCCTCGATCTGCGAGGCGCCGGACTTGACCGAGACCGCCTTCTGGATGGCCGCGTACGCCGGCTCGATGTTCTCCGGTTGAAACATCTGGTTGAGGTTGGGCCCCAGCGCAAGCGCCTCGCCCCAGTACGCCATCGCACAGTCTGGGTCGAGCCGTTGTGCTTCCTTGAACGATCGGATCGCCTCGGCGTGGTTGAACGCGTATACGAGACGAAGACCCTGGTTGAAAAACAGCGCCGCGCGCGGATTCGTCGTGGTGATTTCCCGCGAGAACTCGCCCGTCCCCTCGAGCAGCGGCGCGAGTTGGCCCGGTTCGGCCGCAGACGCGTCCTGGGCCAACGCGTCCGATGAAGCGAGCGCAAGCTGGGCGATGAGAACAGCGAAAATTGTCAATGTGCGGGTCGCGATCACAGAAACCCTCATGACTAATGGCCCTCCGAAGTTAAGTCCCCGTACCAGAAGACGAGGTTCCATGCGCACCGCGAGACAGCGCGCTAGTCTTTTTTCTTGTAAACGAACGCGAGTCCCTTCTGGACCGCCGGTACATACTGATCCTGGTTTCCGCGGCCGCGCAGCAACTCCGCCTTCAATTCCACCAATCCCGACGGGGATTTCTCGAGTGTGTCCCTCAGAATCTCGAATCCTTGCACGTTTAGTCGGTGGTCTTCGGCGCCGCCGCCAATGTACAGGCGCGTATCGGGGCGGCGCGAGCGCCGGTGTTCCATTGCGCGAAGGTCTTCGATCAGGGCGTAGTTCGCAAACCCGACGCGCGGTGCGATCGCGATTGCCCGCTTGAACAGCCCCGGCCGGCGGAAACTCGTGTCGACGACGAAGAGCCCGCCCAACCCGACGCCGCCGAGGCCGCGGTCGGCGCGATCGGTGTGGTATGTCGAATCGATTTTCGGAATGAGTTCCTTCTCGATGAACGCCGTGAACGCTTCCGAGCCGCCGCCTTCTGTTGGATCCTCCGGGTCGGCGTGACGCGTGAGATCGTCCGCCCACGTATGCAGGGGACGTGCTTCGCGAGCGCGATTCAGGATCGCAGCCAGCGATCGGGCACGCTCATTAAACTGGGTCACACTGACGAATATGATATCCGGAATTCGCCGTTTGCGAAGCAGCGGGGCGATTACCTCGTCGTAGCTGTAGTCGCTCGGGACGCCCTGCAGGACAAACATGACCGGGTATCGGTCCCCCTGATCCGAATAGTCGTGCGGGAGCTGGACGATGATTCCGTAGGTCGCGCCGGTATGTGTGGACGTTATGCGGAACGTTTCTACTGGAGGCAGCGTCGCGGCAGTCTTCGGCGGGCCGGACCATGGCGTCTTGACGATTTCCTCACGCAGGACGAAGGCGGTGGTCAGCGCCGGAATGATCAATAGCGGTATGAGATTGAGTTTACGCATCATCGGAGCGGCCGCCTGTATCCCAATCCTGCCTGTCCGGGCGCGGCGAGTCAAGAACCGCGGGCCGCCTTGCGCGCCTTGAAAATGAGCTCGCCGCGGCCGACGTAGTCGTGTTCGAGAATTTCGAACCCCCGCGCGTTGAGCGCCTCGGAGAGCGACTTGAAGGTGTAGAACGTGACGTGTTCATCGCCGTACGCGTCCGGCTTGACCTTCTTGTAAAGCCACTCGAGCACGACCCATTCCCAACGGTCGTAGTCGGGCGTTCCGACGACGAGCGTACCGCCGGGCTTGAGTACGCGGGTGCACTCGTCGATGTGTTTGCCGCCTTCGTCCGGGATGTGCTCGATGACTTCGGAGGTGATGACGCACTCGAACTGGGCGTCATTGAACGGAAGCCTCATTCCGTCGCCCTGCACCAGGAGCCGGTTCGTGCGGCGCATGTACGCGAGTTTGTCGTGGCGCAGATCCACGCCGACCGCATGCGGCAGATCGGCGAGGATGTGGCTGCTGCCGCAGCCGATGTCGCACGTGGAGACCTTGGGGGGCGTGAAGCGAAGGATGATCTTGTGCCGCGTCCGCTGCCAGTACCGTTGCAACCAGATCCGGCTGTTGTGCGCGCGCCAGTCGTAATCCGGGAACGAGACGGAGTTGCGGATCTTCCACACACGATGGAACAGGCGCAGATAATCCTTCCCGAAATTGATGATGCGGGCCTTGGACGAACCCGAACCGCGCGGCTGGTAGTGGAACGGAACCTCCTGGACGGTGTACCCACGGCCGTAGGCGCGCAGCAGGACTTCGATCACAAACACGAAGTTCATGAACTCGATTTCGAGCCCCCTGAAGATTCGCTTGCGATAGAGACGATATCCGCTCGAAAGGTCCCGGACCGGAATGTCCAGGCCAGCACTGAAAAAGCGGTTCAACACCTTGCTGAGCATGAGCCGGCCGAGCGGCTGGTCGGCCCTACCACCCGGTGTATACCGGGACGCGACCGTCACATCCGCGAGCCCGCGCGCCGCCCACAACGCGTGCGCAACGCTGGCAGGGTGGGACTGGTCCGCATCCATCGTGAGCACGAACTCTCCTCGCGCCTCTCCAACGCCGCGGACGATCGCGGCGCCGTATCCGCGGGTCTCCTCCAATATATAGTGCGCGGCGTTGCCCTCGACGATTGCGCGGGTCCCATCCGGCGAATTCCCGTCCACGACCAGGATTTCGTATTGGATGCCGAGCGCATCAAGTGCCGCACGCAGTTGCGGCAGCAGTCTTTCGAGGTTGGGGCCTTCGTGGATCGTGGGAATGACGACACTGAGGTCTATCGTGTTGGGCTGCAAGGTGATGCGCACAGCGACGGATACCTTCAAATGATCTTGGTGAGAGTCCAGGCCGGACCCGAGTGGATAACACGCATACCTGTGAAGAATCCAGAAGTCATTTTATGCGTCCGTGTCTTAGCATAGGTCGTTGGTTGCGAGGGAGGGCAGGAGGATCGCCTCGCGTACGACGTCGACGGACAAGCAGTAGTAGCGGATTGAGCCGTTGTCGGCCGGGTTGAAAAATCACGGACGACCTTCTCCAGTTCCTCGACCGAGATCCTCAAAGGCGCATACTCGACGTGCGCGGTCTCGGCCGGGAAGTTCACGCTGACTTTGAACACGCCGTCCGCGTGTGACAACGCGCTCTCGATCGTCTGCGCACACCCGGCACACGTCATGCCTTCGAGAGGGAAGTTCACCTTTTCGACCGTTGTTAGCACCAGAATCGATACTCCGACCGATCCATCGTAGAACACCTGACCCCGGTAGTAAATTGCCCACCGTTCAGCCGGGGATTCCCTCTATATACCTGCGCAGGTTTGTTGCACTCGCCGTTTGGCGCGAAGGGGCATGGGTCGTCTTGTCGGTAGTTCAAGAAAATGAGAAACAAGGGGGAATTCGCTTTAAGTATTTGTTGTATATAGAGTTATAGACAAAAATGGGTCGATCTTTTTATAGCGTGTCGCGGGCAGGTAATGCGGGGACGTCAGGCGGCACTCGCAGGACCGATACGCCGAGCGCCGAGGTGGGGCGGTTTGACGACGTGCATCATTACGGTGCCGGGTTCGATGTGTTGACCGAGGAGCATGGCGGGGTGGTGAAGACGATGGTGGGCGGGCTGGGCGAGGCGATTGGCACGTCGAGTTCGCTGGGGACGTACCGGTACTACACGCATGACCACTTGGGGTCGGTGCGCGAGGTGCGGGACGAGTCGGCGGGGCTCACCGCCGAGTTCGCGTACGGGCCGTACGGCGAGTCGTACTTCGCGCAGGAGGCGTCGTTCGGCCTGGGGCCGTCCGACCTCAATCGCATCAACCGGGGGTTCACGGGCCACCACTTGAACCTGCGCGGCGGCACCTACTGGACCCCGTTCCGCGCCTACTCCCCCACCGCCGCCCGCTGGCTCACCCCCGGCCCGCTCGGCATGGTCGATGGGCCGAATATGTATGCGCATGTGGGTGTATCAAAGTGTCACTCAGATCAGCTCGATTCTCGCGCGATGGCCGGAGGCCGACGCGAGTGCCTGGTCACGGGTAAGCAGGGGAGCGTCCAATAGTTCCGCCAGCGCCACGTAGGCGGCGTCATAGGCAGTGAGATTGTCTCGCAGGTCCCAAATCCGCGGGATCAGAACCGTGTGCGGGTACCGCGTGATCGGGACATCGCTGAAATCTTCAATCGCGCGCTCGCCCGCCGTTGTGGACAATTCGCGAACGCGCACGTAGCGCCGGACGATGTGGAGAATTTCCAGATCAATGAGGTGAGGCGCATGCAGGGTCTCCCCGTCGGCGAATACGCGGGACACGATCTCGCGACTGGCGGTGGTTTCGATCAGCACTTCGAATAGCGCTGAGGAGTCAACGACGATCAATAGTCCTCGCGAACCTCACGCACGACATCCGCGGGGGAGAGCGACGGATAGAAATCAGACCTACGGGGCAACCGGCTTCGCAACTCCTCCATCGTTGGCAGCGACACCGCGCGTTCGGCCTCTCTGAGCAGATAATCAGAGAGCGACAGGCCGGCCATTGCGGCGCGGGCCTTGAGCTTTCGGTGAAGGGTTTCGGGCACGTTTCTGATCTGAATCATCTTGGACATGTTTTAAGCATACATTGCATGTTGTAAACATGTCAATTTTCGGCCAGCACCGGTTCGTTCACTGATTCGTGCGACTGGGAAGGAGATCGAAGCGCTTTTGTGTCGGCGCAAGATGTGTAGCGGGGTGTGCTCCTGTGCCCCTTCGGGGCACGCCTGATGGGGTTGACTCGATCCACGGGTTGCGCGATGCGTTGCATCGCTTCACCCGTGGCTACAGTCCGTCGCCCCGTTGGGGCGCTGGAGGCGGCAGGCTTGGATGCGATGCATTGATCACTTCGCCTGTGGCTACAGTCCGTCTGCTCACTGCAATGCTGGAGGCGGCGTTCGAGATTGATCTGGGTTCGTCGATCGGAGTTTGCATCGACATTTTTCCTCAAGCGCATTCGGCAATGTCGGTAGTTTCGAGACAGTGTCCCGAGTCTGGGAACGAGGGAAGACTCGCGGTAGTTCGCGTTGTTGGCTCGCCTAGGGCTTTCGTTCAGTAGGTCGGGACGCGGCCCGTAACCATTTCTAGAGGCGTTCTGTTGCGTCAGTTCCCTGTCGTTCGGATTGGATTGCGTGGAGGCGGCGGTTGATCTCGAGCAGCTGGCCGAAGATAACGCATAGAAGGCTTAGTGTGACGACGCTAATCGTCGCTAAGACGAGTTCAATCTCGGTCAACGCGTAGGAGCTGAATCGCTTCACTCCGAGGACCAGTATGGCCATCGCGAGGACGTAGCTTGCGAGCGATGCGAATTTGGAGTAGGCGCCATCCGATGCGACGGGAATTTCCAAGAGTCTTTTGATCGACACCATGTGACTTCTCCTTCGGCCGGCGCAGGATCTTTGGACCCGCCATCGTGCGCCTTGGTGGCAGCGGGCCTGCTGCCCTCCATCATACACCCAGTTTGGTGAGGAACCGGATGTAGGTTTCGATGCCGCGGTAGAAGTTGGGGAGATATTGGCGCTCGTTGGGGCCGTGGATGCCGTCGTCGGGGAGTCCGAAGCCGAGCATAATGGAGTCGACGCCGAGTTTTTCCTGGAGCATGCCGACGACGGGGACGCTGCCGCCTTCGCGCGTGAAGTGGACTTCCTTGTGGAAGACATCCTCGAGCGCGGCGACGGCGGCCTGCATGTATTTCGATTTGCGGTCCATGATCGCGCCTGGGCCGCCGCTGTGCATGTGGAGTTTCCAGGCGATGTCGGCGGGGACGTGTTGTTCGAGGTAGCGGCGGAGCTGGCCCTCGATGTCGCGCCAGTCCTGATCGGCGACGAGCCGGGTGGAGAGTTTCGCGTGCGCGAGCGCGGGCAGGACGGTCTTCGCGCCTTCCTCGGTGTAGCCGCCCCAGATGCCGTTGAGTTCGAGCGTGGGCCGCGCGCCGACGCGCTCGAGCGTGGTGTAGCCGGTCTCGCCGTAGAGGCCCCTCGAGCCGGTCATCTCGAACCATTGCTGGTCGCTGTAGGGCAGCTTCGCGAGCGCGGCGCGTTCATCGGGCTCGAGATCGCGGACTTTGTCGTAGAAGCCGGGCAACGTCACGCGGCCGTTCGCGTCGTGCATGCCGGCGATGAGCTCCGCGAGGACGTGGATGGGATTGCGGACGGAGCCGCCGAAGCGTCCGGAGTGCAGGTCGCGGCCGGGACCTCGCAGCGTGATTTCAAAGTAGGCGAGACCGCGGAGCGAATACGTGATGCCCGGCTGGTCCTTGCCCTCGATGCACGCGTCGCAATTCAGGACCACGTCGCACTTGAGGAGGTCTTTGTGCGCGTCGATGAAGTCTTCGAGGTTTTCGGAACCGATTTCTTCCTCGCCCTCGATGAGATACTTGATGTTGACGGGCGGCGGACCGCCGGCGGTGAGACATTCGAGCGCCTTGATCTGCGCGAAGATCTGCCCCTTCATGTCCGACGCGCCGCGTGCGTAGACGTAATCGCCCTTGACGGTTGGCGTGAACGGGTCCGTGTCCCAGCCGTCCGCGACGACGGCGGGCTGCACGTCGTAGTGGCCGTAGACGAGCACGGTCGGTTTCCCCGGCGCGCCGAGCCACTCGCCGTAGACGATGGGATGGCCGGGCGTCGGCATGACGTCGACCCGGGACAGATTCGCCGCGCGAAGTTGGGCCGCGACCCATTCTCCGCAACGGCGGACGTCGGCCTTGTGCGCCGACGAGGTCGAGATGCTCGGCATCGCGAGCAGTTCGGTGTATTGATTGAGGTGCGCGGCGCGGTTGGATTTCGCGCGATCAAGGGCCTGGGTCAACGTTGCGGACATGATGTGTTGGACTCCCTGAAGACGTTCAGTAGATTTCGAGGGTGGCGGACGAGATTTTCCATTCCGACCCGGACTCGCGCAGGACAAGCCGGAACACCACGGTACCTATTGCCGCGCGAAGTGAAACGGGGTAGATCGCCGCATCGTTTCCGGATCGCGACTCGCGTGGATCGTCGGGGAGCGGCGTAGCGCCGGCGAAAAATCCCCGCGACTGGGCCAGATGAAGGTAGTCGGCCAAATCATCGCGCGACGGCCACGCGGTGGAGGAAAAGTCGTCCGAGACGAGCGCGAGCGCCGCGTCGGCGTCGTTCGCCACGAGGGCAGTGCGCCATGTTTGGGCGATGTTCATCGGATTCGATGCCGGAGGGGGCGGTTCAACCGGAGTCGTCGTACATCCGCAACCGGCGAACGCGACGCACAGGGCAATCGCGGCGAGTCGGGGTGAAATGTGGCACAAAACGGAGCGCATTGGTTTGATCCCGGAGCCAGGAATTTTGGGAGAAACAGACCATATCACCGGCGTCGGGGTTTGAATCAAGCGCCTACCCGCGCTATCGTTGATTCATCCGCGCGGGGGCATTTCATTCTCGTATCGCTGCGAACCCGGAGCGCGCTCCGGTGTCCAATTGAGTAGAGCCCGCGGGAATCGGAGCCAGCGTTGAACGCCGTCCAGGAGAAGGACCCGTACTCGGACACGGCGCTTGTCGAGGACTGCCAGAACGGCAACCCGGCGGCGTTTGACGAGTTGGTGCGCCGGTACAAGGACCGCGTGTACAACGTGGTGTACCGGTTCCTTGGCAATCACGAGGACGCGCAGGACGTGGCGCAGGAAACGTTCATCAAGGCGTACTTCGGCATCCGGCAGTTCGAGGGCCGGTCGCGCGTGTATACCTGGCTCTACAGCATCGCCGGCAACCTCGCCCGGAACAAGCTGCGTGACGGCGGCCGACGCGGGCGAGACCGCGGGATTCCGCTCGAGCAGCAGCGCGAGGACGAGTCCACGCGGGAATGGGTGAGCGGCGGCGACACGCCGGAGCAGGCGGCGCGCGCGAAGGAGCTCGAAACCGAATTGCAGGCGGCGCTGAACGAGTTGCCGGAACATTACCGGCTGGTGTTCGTGCTGCGGACGTTCGAGAAGCTGAGTTACGACGAGATCGCCGACGCGGCAGGTTGTCCGCGCGGGACGGTGAAATCGCGGTTGAACTATGCGCGCAAACAATTGCACGAGCGGCTCAAGGCGGCGGCGGTGATCTGACGGTGGCGGATATGAAGGCGTATACCGACTGCACGGAAGTGCGTGAGGATCTCTCGGCGTACCTCGACGACGAGATGTTGCCCGAGGAACGCGAGCGGATGGATGCGCACCTGCGCGGTTGCGCGGACTGTCTGCGCGAGATCGACGCGCACAAGCGGGTGAACGATGTGTACGGCCGGGTGGGCGCAAAGAGCGCGCCGGCGGATTTCGAGTCGCGCGTGAAGGCGGCGGTGAGGAGCGGAGGGCCAGTGGTCGATTTTCAGGCGCGGCGTACGCCGCGGTGGGCAGGACCGCTGGTGGCCGCGGCGGCCGCGGCGATCGTGGTGATCGGCGGCGTCGTAGTGCTGGAGAACCAGCAGCGCGGGTTGCCGGAGCCGGCCGCGGTGCAGATGGAAGTCGCGGCGTTGCAAAAGGCCGAGGCGGATGTCGCCAGTAGTGACGTGGCAGTCTCTGAGCCCACGGAGGGCTCGTGGGACAGTTTCACGCGATCCGCCGAAGGCGCGCGTGAATCGACGGATGTTCCCGAAGTGCCCAAGGACGATTCAAACAAGGAATGGGATCGGTTCGTTCGCGCTGCCGATGCGACGGCGCCTGCGGGCGCGGCACCGGCGGAGGACGAGTTCCGCGGGCGTGCGGACGAACGATCGATACGTGAGGGGCTGATTGAATCCGTGCCCGAAACGCTGGCCGCTGCGCCTCCAACTTCCGCGCCGGCACCGGTCGAACCGGAAGCCGATCGCGCGGCCGTGCTTGGCGATCCGCAGTCCTTGTCCGCGTCGCGCGCGGACGAATTGCAGGACGCGGCCGAGGACGCCGAACGAAACAACGAAGAGGCCAAGGCGTTGTTTCAAGATCAGACGCAGCGGGCGCAGGCGGTCGGCGAAATCGTGAGCCGTCAGCGGCTGCGCAGTTTCCGGGTCGGCGCGGACGGTACATGGTACGAGAGCGGGTACGACAACCAACCGTTGACGCCGCTGCCGCGGGAATCAGATACGTTGCGGGAACTCATGAAGCAGTATCCGGAATTCGACTGGAACAAACTGATCAAGCGAAGCGCCCGCCAGGTCTTTCAGTTGGATAACGCGTGGTACGACCTGGAGGCGCTCCCCGAGCAGGAATAAGGGTCAGGCCGCCGCGCCGCGCGCGATTTCGCGCAGGCGTTCCCATGTGAAGATGCCCGAGCTGTGTCCGTCGTTCCATGCGATGGACACGGCGTAGTTTCCGAGCGTCGCGACCGAAGTCGCCTGAATCGTCTGCGAGATGGTGGCCGGATCGAGCAGTTTCCGGCCTGAAAACTCCTCGACGCAGGCCGCGCACTGACACGCGGCGCGCACGTCTCGGTTCGCGAGCCGATCCACCTTGCCGTCGGGCCACTGCACCCGGATGAAGCCGGGCTCCGCGGCGACGGTGGGCAACGATTCGCGTTGCGCACGGCGCTTGCCGACCGCGCGGTGGAGATTCTCCGCGAGCTTCCGGAGCGGCTCGATGTCCGCACCGGCGTCCTTCGTGCTCAGGTCGGAGATCGAGTCGATCATCGGGAATTCCGCCAGTGTGTCCAGGCCGAAACGCTGCTTGAGCGCCTGCGCGCTGTGGCCGAAGAGGTAGTGCTTCTTGTCGCAGTTGTCGCAGACGAAATACGACATATTCTCGACGATGCCGAGCACGGGAAC
This sequence comes from uncultured Nitrospirales bacterium, assembly GCA_964449475.1. Taxonomy (GTDB): domain Bacteria; phylum Hydrogenedentota; class Hydrogenedentia; order Hydrogenedentales; genus VFKU01. The sequence continues at coordinate 5,952 of CAYUZD010000024.1, read as the reverse complement.
GTTCACGCGCTCGAACATGAGGATGCCGCGCGCGACGTCCACGAGCGAGAGCGAGTGCGGCGTGGTGACGATGATCGCGCCGTCGAGCGCGGCCTGCTGCACGAGCGTGAGCTGGATGTCGCCGGTACCCGGCGGCATGTCGATAATGAGGTATTCGAGATCGCCCCAATCGGTCTGGTGCAGGATCTGCTGGACGTAACCGGAGACCATCGGCCCGCGCATGACGGCCGGCGAATCGCCCAGGACGAAGCCGACGGACATCAGTTTCAATCCGTCGACGTTCAACGGGATGAGCAGGTTGTTGCGCATCATCAGTTCCGGATGGCGCAGGTTGAACAGCGTCGGGACCGACGGGCCGTAGATGTCGGTATCGAGCAGTCCGACGCGAAGACCTTCGCGCTGGAGCTGGCGCGCGAGCTGCGCGGCGATGGTCGATTTTCCGACTCCGCCCTTGCAGGACGACACCGCGAGCACCGTATGTACGCGTTGCAGCGTGTTGATGCCCATGCCGGGCTGTTTCTTGGGCTGCATCGCCGACATGTTGACGATGACGGATTCGACACCGGGGAGCGCGCGCACGGCACGCTGACACTCGTCACGGAACTGGTCCTTGACCGGGCAGGCGGGTGTCGTGAGTTCGACCGTGAAGCTGATGGTGCCGCCGCGGACCTTGAGATCCTTGATGAACCCGAGCGACACGATGTCACGCCCGAGGTCGGGGTCGATGATGTGTCGCATCGAGTCGAGCACTTGTTGATCGGAGACCATGTACTGCTTCCCTCGTCTGAATCGGCGCGCGGCGACGCCGGGCACCTATTTTCGGCAATTCTGGACAGGCGTGCAAGAATTCGCAGGACGCCGGCACCGGCTGTTGCGATCCTCGAATTTCCCTGATAGTATGGCGCGGTCTTCGGGGGCCCCAATGTAATGCAGCCGCGCCGCATCCTTTTGTCTGTTTGCTTGCTGCTGACCGTCACTTCCGCCGGATGCAAGTCAACGTCGGCAACCGTCAGCGCGCCCCCGCACCTTACCGCTACCGTCAAAGCGGACGTGTCGGCTGCATGGACGTCCGCGCGCGACGTGATGCTCGAACGGGGCCTGGAGATTTACGTGCGGGACAAGCGCGGTATGTTCATCGCCTACACGCCGACGAAGCGTAAACTTATTTTCTTTCCAGAGCGCACAAAATTAACAGTTACGCTGCGCGAGTCGTCTCCGGGGGAAACACTCGTGGCAGTGGAAACAATTCGCCAGCATTACCGTGTTACCTTGTTGACGTACCCCGACTGGCGCGACGTGCCGGGCGAAATCGACGAGAAAACCGGCCAGGCGCTGCTCGAAGCGATTGTTGCGCATGCCGGTGGGGTACGGAAGGAGTCCGAGGCCGCACCGAAGGCCTGAAGGCTCCTGCGGCGGAGATGCCGTGCGCGATCCGGGCGGGGAGGGGGAAGTGACAGCGAGGGCGGCGGGAAACTGCGCAAAGTGATAAATTGCGCCATCATTTGGCAGCCAATTTCCCGCGGTGGTACAGTGTGAATAGCAACGGCCCGGCGCAGTCTATAGGTACAGAAGGAAGGTGAATCATCATGTTGTCGCTCATTGAAGTGCAGTGCCCCCACTGCGGGGCGCGTGGCCAGATCATGATGCCCCCGGTCGGGGCCATCATCATCGGCCCCTGCCCGCAATGCAACGAACTCGTGGTGGTCTTCTGCGGCCATGTACTCCCGCTCGAAAAGCAGATTATGGAAACCGGTAGCGTCGAGGAGCGTCGCGAACACTTGCTTCAGGTACTAACGGAGTTCCTCCAGGACCGCATCGGGAAGTTGATGACCGAGGAAAGCGAATCGGGCAGCGAGAGCGAATCGGAAACGTACGGCGAGTCCGAACAGGAACCGGAGGCGGAGTCCGCGCCCAGCGCGGCCGTAGCGCCGGCGCCGAAATCGCAAGAGAAGCTCGCGCCGATCAGCGACAGCGAACTCGAACGGTTCGCGTCGATCGACCTCAAGCTGCTGGACAACAAGGCGTACTTCAAGTCCGTATTCGACGCCTAATCTAAAGTCTTGACACGAGGGCCGGCGGGTTGTTCCGCCGGCCTTCTTTATTTCGACGGGAAGTTGACTCACCACCCGGCGTTTGCTACCCTCAGCCCTCTCGCGATCCGATGGATCGCGACGAACTGACGCGGGGTGGAGCAGCCTGGTAGCTCGTTGGGCTCATAACCCAAAGGTCGTAGGTTCAAATCCTACCCCCGCTACCATTTGGAATCATTAGGCTTACGGGAATCCGTAGGCCTTTTTTCATGCCCAAAAATCGGCCACTGTACCGTAAAGTGTACCGTGAAGATTTTGCCGGGTATGCAGTATCGGCCACCGATCGAGCGCAAATCTCGGGCTCCAACGGTCTATATGACCGGAGGAGAAGATCCGTGGCCAGTCTTCGAAAACGGGGCAGTCAGTACTACGCGAGTTACTATGTGGGCGGCAGGGAACTCCGCAAATCCCTGGATACGAACTCCTATCAGGTGGCCAAAGACCGGCTACGCAACCTCGAGCGTGCCCTTAGCACGGGCGCCCTGGACGATGTGCTTCCAACACGCACGCCGGTACGCGAAATTGTCTGCGAATACGCGGCGCACATTCGCAGCACCAAGACCCGCAATGGCTGGAAGACAGACTTCTTCTATCTACGAAACTCCTTCGGCCCGATCTGTGAACTGTTCGCGCCCAAGGATTTTTCGTCGTGGAAAAAACGTAAGCGAACGTTTCTTAGGGCAAAGCATTTAGAAGAAATCCGAACCGCGGACATTGGCCGGTTCATCGCCCAAAAAGTGAACGAGGACGGCATCGCACCCAAGACAGCCAATCGCTATCGCGAAGTCATCATGCGGCTATTCAACTGGTCCATGAAACAGCGCGGTGTACGTCTACCAGGTGGAAGGAATCCCGTGAATGACGTCGAACGGTATCTGGTTCGCGCGCCCGAGATCACGTTTCTCAACAGGCAGGAAATTGCGGTGCAGCTCGGCACTCTAGAGGACGATAGGCAACTTCAGTGCATGGTGGCGTTGTACATTTTCGCAGGACTGCGGCGAGAAGAAGCACTGTGGCTGACCCGCGATGACATTGATCTCAAGGCGGGACGCTTTGGCACGATTCGCGTGCGAGCCAAAACAGTCTTGGGGGAGTTCTGGGAGCCGAAAACCAAATCCAATCGCGCAGTTCCAGTAAGCCGTGCGCTTCGCGGATACTTGGACGGATATTTGCCGCCCAGTGTTCGGGGCTGCTGGTTTTTTCCGAGCCCTCAGGGCAAACGGTGGGATCCGGACAATTTTTCGAGCCGTCTCAAACGCGCGAACGATTGTGCAGGCTTGCCCTGGTCGTGCCAGGAATATCGGCACACCTTCGGCAGCCAGTTGGCCATGAAAGGTGAGAGCCTCTACAAAATCGCCACATTGATGGGAAATAGTCCCGAGATTTGCAGGCGCCACTACGCCGCGTTGCTCCCGGAATCGCTGGAAAACAGCGTCGAGTTTTATCTGGAATCGAGCAGACAGAAGACAAACCAGGATCCAGTGCTGCGTGTCATCGCGCGAAGAGGAAGAATGCTGAATGAGAACGGCGATGCGTCCAGCGAAGGCAGAGATCGTATTACACCGTAACCATCAGCAGGAAGAATTTCGGGAGTTTTCGAAAGCCAGAATTTCGTCGAGCGCGTAGCGTACTAATCCATTCCGGCCCTCGCCGAGACAATAACGCGTGATACCGTTGCGGTCGGCAATGCGCTGCGCGGTCGAGCGGGAACAGCTCCAGCGGTCGGCCAAATCTTTTGGGGAAAGGTATGCGCCTGGCGCGATGGAAGGGCGTGTTGACGTAACCGTAATTGATTCTCGAGGCATGATTTTAGGTCTCCTCACTGAGGCGAATGCTGACCGTCACGCGATCCGTCCGGGTAAATCGCAGGTCCATCGTCGCGATCCTTTTGAACGGCCGGAGTTTCCTCGTACAAACGAATTAAATTTCGAATATTCATACGTCATGTTAAATTCACGATGCGTTATCGATTCGTTAGCTCTACGTCGGATTCTGTTTCCGCCTCATCGAAGAGCATTAGGACCGATTCTGGAAATACTTTGCGGTTCAGTGCGGCGAAAGGCATGATTTCGCGGATCCTGCGAAAGCACTGTTTAGCGGCAGCAGTATTTCCGTTCATATACCAAGCGGCCCCGGTGAGCGCATAAGCTTCGGCTTGCTGCGTGTGGGTGGCTTGCGGATGCGCGAGGAGTGCTTCTGCGGCATGGATGACCTCGTCATAGCGAAATGACACGTAGGCCTTCCGGATACTAAAGGCAAGCCCGTCGCATGGGGATGTTTGCCATCGCGGACTCAACTGTCCTCCGCGGGGGAGAGATTCAGCAACGGAACTACGATCTCGCGCCGTGTCTCTACGGCCAGACGCGTCGAACACGATGACCTCGGAATTTATCGACGCCGCGGACTCCGGCGCGTCCTTCTGGCCCGAAGTGGCGCACCCGGCCATTCCTGCGATCGCGAAAAGCATCAAGAACATATTGGCTTTATCAATCATTGGTCGAGTCCTCCGTCATTAATTGACCCGAATCCAAGTTAATTTTCACCGTGTAATCGTGCTCGGGCAACAAGAGCAAGGTGAACTCGCGAAACCTCCGTTCATCGCGTACCACCCTGACCTTGCGCATGCCCGATGCTACGTCCAGGCTCCGCGGATCCGGCGCTTCAACGAGCAACTCTCCATCGATATAGACAAGCGTAGGCGGCCAGGCGAGGAATTTTACGCGGCTAATGGGACGCTCGGCGGGTCCTAGTCGCAATTCGTGTGGCGAGTGGATGGCTGTTCCGTCTGGTCCGCCAAGCTCTGCGTGGTCAAGTTCATCTACTCTGAGGTTCGGTGGTGGAGTGTCGCCGGGCTCGAGCGGGAACAACGCCGGATGTTGGTCATTGTTACCGGGTGCTTCACCGACAAATACGGACTGCATCGTTTCAATAGGAGTTTTTGAAGGCGATGTTTCCTTCGTCGAAAATGCATTGGTGTTGAGACCTTGCAGATGACCGGTAGCTGTAGTCATCCCCATCCGGCTCGCCGGGTTCGCTCCGGCCGACGGCCGAGTTACTGCTCGGGCGCTAGGACGAACCGACAGTGCAATGGGCCCGGATGTCTTGTCAAAAAAGAAAGCGGCGCTGACCATGAACGAGAGAGGCGCCGCCGCGAGAGTCGCGGCCGTGAATACAGCCACCCTTCGAGGCGTAGCGCCGGTAATGTGGCAGACGAGCCTTATGTACGTTGAACACGACGAAGCCGAGAATCTGAATAACGCCCGAGCCGCAGCAAAGCCCGCACTCAAGAACACCCTAATTCCATTGCCGACCGCTTCCGCTGCTTCGCGCGCCGTGGACGGGAAGGAAAACCTGAAATCATCATCGACCGTTGCTTCTCCCATGCGATGATTCAAGGCGCTTTTCAAGGCCGCGACCGACGTGAACCTGTCTTCCGGAAGGCGTTCCAGCGCCTGCATAACGATGTCATCGATATCGTCAGCGATTCCGGAATTCACCTCCGAAGGCATTGGAGGTACGAACCCGGCTTTAGCACCGATCTCTGCTTCGTTCTTACCGAATGGAAATCGTGCGGTCAGCAGCTTGTAGATGCAAGCGGACAAGGCGTAGACATCCGTGGCGGGCGACACCGTCAAGGTATTTCGCCACTGCTCGGGCGCCTTGTACCCCGGCGCTCCACTTCCACCGCTGGGCGAGCCGGCTTTGCGCGCCTGGCGAAAATCAAGCGGCACAATGGCACCGGATCCGGTCAAGACGAAGTGGTCAAGCGATAACCCACAGTGTACGAATCCTTGATCATGCAGGATGGCGATTGGACCCAGGCCCTCCATAAATACTTCAAGTTTCTGCGAGGGTGACATCT
>CAYUZD010000023.1:0-18926 GCA_964449475.1 uncultured Nitrospirales bacterium | reverse complement strand
AAACCGGGGACCGCATGAAACCGAAACCGCCGCTCACGCTCCAGACGACGACGCTCTGGGACTATCCGTCGCAGCACTACGGCGCCGCGATGCAGGGCGACAAGGCGTACCAGGGCGCGACGCCGTCGTACATCCTCTGGAACTTGTTGCAACGGTTCACGAAGAAGAACGATCTCGTCGTCGACCCGATGTGCGGCAGCGGTACGACACTGGATGTGGCGCGCGACCTCGGCCGGCGCGCGCTGGGATACGACCTAGCGCCGTACCGCAAGGACATCTTTCGCGCGGACGCGCGGAAGCTGCCGCTCGAGACGGAGAAGGCGGACTTTGTGTTCGTCGACCCGCCGTACTCGACGCACTTGCAGTACTCGGACGACCCGGCGTGCATCGGGAAGCTGGACGCGCGCGATCCTGCGTATTACCGGGCGATGGAGGGCGTCATCCAGGAGATTGCGCGGATCCTCCGGCCGGACCGGTACATGGCGCTGTACTGCAGCGACTCGTTCACGAAAGGGAAACCGTTCGAGCCGATCGGGTTCCGGCTGTTCGCGATTCTGGAGCGACATTTCGAGCCGTACGACATTGTCGCGGTGACGCGGCACAACAAGAAGCTGCAACGCGGCAATTTTCACATGGCGGCGGAGGAAGGGAACTTCTTTCTGCGCGGGTTCAACTACTTGTTTATCATGCGCAAGCGGGCGAAGCCGAAACCGTACGCGACCGGGTCCGCCGCGACTCCCGGCTCGCCGAAGGCAGGCCAGCGTCGCGGGCCGCAGCGTGGGCGTGCGCCGAAGCGGCGATGAGTGGAGCGGGCCCGACCTCGCGGGCGTTGGGCGATCGGCGGGCGAGATCCTTCGCTTTGCTCAGGATGACAGGGTGGCTGTGAGGACGCGACCGGCGGGTGACTAGGCGAGGATTGGCGCGATCACCTTGCCGTGTACGTCGGTGAGGCGAAAGTCGCGGCCCTGGAAGCGGTAAGTCAGGCGCTCGTGGTCCACGCCGAGCAGGCGCAGGATGGTGGCGTTCAGGTCGTGCACGTGGACGGGGTCCTGGACGACGTTGTAGCTGAAGTCGTCCGTCTCGCCGTAGGTCATGCCGGGTTTCACGCCGCCGCCGGCCATCCAGATGGAGAAATTGCGGCCGTGGTGGTCGCGGCCGTAGTTGTCGGGCGTGAGTTCGCCCTGGCAATAGACGGTGCGGCCGAATTCGCCGCCCCAGATGACGAGCGTGTCGTCGAGCATGCCGCGCTGCTTGAGATCGGCGATGAGGCCGGCGGAGGCCTGGTCCACGTCCTTGCATTGGAGCGCGAGGTCGCTGGGCAGGTTGCCGTGCTGGTCCCAGCCGCGGTGGTAGAGCTGGATGAACCGGACGCCGCGCTCGGCGAGACGCCGTGCGAGCAGACAGTTCGCGGCATACGTGCCGGGCTTGCGCGCGTCCTCGCCGTAGAGCGCGAAGGTGGTCTCGGGTTCGTCGCTGATGTCGGCGAGTTCGGGCACGGAAATCTGCATGCGGTAGGCCATTTCGTACTGCGCGATGCGCGCGACGATTTCCGGGTCCGCGAACTGATCGTGCTGTATCTGGTTGAGCGAATTCAGCGCGTCGAGCATGCGCCGCCGCGACTCACGATCGACCCCGGGCGGGTTGTTGAGGAACAGGACCGGGTCCGCGGCGGCGCGGAAGTTTACGCCCTGGTGCTCGGACGGCAGGAAGCCCGCGCCCCAGAGCCGCTGGAACAGGTTCTGCGACACGGCCTTGCTGCTGCCCTGCGAGATGAGCACGACGAACGCGGGGAGGTCTTCATTGTCCTTTCCGAGGCCGTAGCTGAGCCACGCGCCCATGCAGGGACGGCCGGCCTGTTGGCTGCCGGTCTGGATGTAGGTGATGCCCGGGTCGTGGTTGATGGCCTCGGTGTTGATGCTCTTGATGACGCAGAGATCGTCGGCGATGCCCGCCATCCGCGGCAGGAGTTCACTGAACCACGCGCCGCTCTGGCCGTGCTGACTGAACGCGAACTTGGTAGAGGCGACGGGCAGGGAGGACTGGCCGGAGGTCATGCCGGTGATGCGCTGGCCCATGCGGATCGACGCAGGGAGTTCCTGGCCGTGTTCCTGTTTCATACGCGGCTTGTAGTCGAAGAGATCGAGCTGCGAGGGGCCGCCGGACTGGAACAGGTAGATGACGCGCTTCGCCTTTGGCGTGAAGTGAAGTTCCTTGAGCGCGGCATGCGACCCTACGTTGACGCCGGCGAACGCCATGCCCGGGACACCGAGCAGTCCGCCGAGCGCCGCTGCGCCGATCCCCGCGCTGGTCAGGCCGAAGAACTGCCTGCGCGTGATCATTCGTTCGCATTCGCAGATGGGGTTCGTGTCCATGGCTAGCCCTTCGTGATCGTTTCGTCGAGATTGAGGATCGTGGACGTGACCATCGTCCACGCGGCGAGCTCCGCGGGATCGAGCACGGCCAGTGCGGGCCGATCGCCGACATCGAGGAAGGCGGAGGCTGCGGCCGCGTCGGCGCGGTAGACCTCGAGCTGGCGCTCGAGCAACTCGCGCAGGATGCGCGCCTCGTCCGCGTTTGGCAGACGCGCCGTGGCGGCCTCGAATGCAAATTCGACGCGATCCTCGGGCGACTTGCCGCCCTCGAGCAGGACGCGTTCGGCGAACGCGCGCGCGGTCTCGACGAATTGCGGATCGTTCATCAACACGAGCGCCTGGAGGGGTGTGTTGGTGCGGCCGCGGCGAACGGTACAATTCTCGCGGTTCGGCGCGTCGAAAATCATCATCGTGGGCGGCGGACTGGTGCGCTTCCAGAAGATGTACATGCTGCGGCGGTGGAGCTGGGCAGGTCCTTTGCCCTGTTCGTAGAACTGCGCGGAGAACCCGCCCTTGAACGAGACTTCCTCCCACAAGCCCTCCGGCTGATAGGGATAGACGCTCGCACCTCCGACGGTGTCCACAAGCAGGCCGCTGATCTCGAGCGCGTTGTCGCGCACACCCTCGGCGTCGAGCCGGAAACGCGGGCCGCGGGCGTACCACTGGTTCTCGGGATCCTTCGCGATGGCCTCCGTGGACGGCTGTGACGACTGACGATAGGTGTTCGACATGACGACGAGCCGGACAAAGTCCTTCACGTCCCAGCCCCGCGCGACGAATTCGGTGGCGAGCCAATCGAGCAACTCGGGATGCGTTGGGCGGGCACCCTGCGTGCCGAAGTCCTCGGCGGTGCGAACGAGCCCGTGGCCGAAGAATTGTTGCCAGAACCGGTTGACGGTGACGCGGGCGGTGAGGGGATGGTCCGGCGCGACGAGCCACTGCGCAAACCCGAGCCGCGTATTCGGCAGCGTTTCCGGCATCGCGGGAAGAAACGCCGGTGTGGCCGCGGCGACTTCGTCCTCCGGCTGGTCGTATTGCCCGCGCCGGAGCATGAAGGTCTGCCGCGGCTGTTCAAGTTCGCTCATCACCATCGTGGACGGGACGCGCTTACGCACGCTTTCCGCGAAGTAGCCCAACCAGTCGCGCTCCTCGGCGAGACGGCCGTACTCGGGGTCGTTCTGGCGCAGGTAGTAGGTGCGAATCGCGTCCATTTGTCCGGGCCGGCGCTGCGAGGGAGGTTGCGCGAGCGCGAGCGCGGCGGCCGGCGGCATGCTGCGATCGCGTATCGAATCCGTGGTGTAGGTCAGGCGGAAATGGCCGATGCCGTGGCCGGCGAAGGGTGATTCGTGTTTCATTCGAATGACGATCCGCGCGCCGGTCGCCACGCCGAAGGGCGTCTCGGCGACGAAGAGCGCGTGGCGCGGCTCGGGTTTGGTCGGCGCGTCGGCGGCCCAGCCGCTGGCGGCATCGCCGTCAATGGCCTTCTCAATCTGGAAGTCCTGCTGGCTGTGATCGGCCAGCGCCTGGCGGAACTTCACGCGCTGCGGTTCGTCCGGCCTTTCCGGAGCGAATACATCGACTTCGAACCCAGTCAATACGAAGTTGCCGTTGAACGCGCGGCCCGGCCCGGACAGCGGCAGTCCGGCGTCCTGAGCCGCTTCGAGACGGATGGCCGTGATGCCTTCCTGCGCGATTTCGGTGCTCAATTCGTAAACGTCGCGCTCGGCGTTGGGGCCGGAGACGGAGATGAACCCATCGTCGAGCATCGTGAGCGTCGCGCCGCCGGTGGAGGACATCGACGCCGGCGCGATCGGTGTCCATCGATCCACGAACCGGGGCGCGTCGGTCTCGAGCCACTTCGCGAACGCCGCCTCCCGTTCGGGGGACACGTGAAGTTGTTCGCTGAGCGCCGTGGAGCGCGACTCGAGTTGCGCGAGACGCTCGGCCTGCGACGGGAGCGGCGCGGAGAGCATGGGCACGGCGTTTCCGCTGTTCGCGTCGAGGCCCTGTTCGGCGATCGAGTTGAAGTAGGCGAACATCTGGTAGTAGTCGCGGCGCGAGATGGGGTCGTATTTGTGATCGTGGCACTGCGCGCAGTGCATGGTCAGGCCCATCCAGACGGTGCTCGTGGTATCGACGCGATCCATCACGTAGGCGGTGCGGTACTCCTCAGGAATCGCGCCGCCCTCGAAATTGATCATGTGGTTCCGGTTGAATCCGGAGGCGATTCGCTGCTCTTCGGTAGCGCCCGGCAGCAAGTCGCCCGCGAGTTGTTCGATCGTGAACTCGTCGAACGGCATGTTCTCGTTGAATGCCTCGATTACCCAGTCGCGCCAGCGCCACATGAAACGCTCATTGTCGATGTGGTATCCGTTGGTATCGGCATACCGCGCGGCGTCGAGCCAGTAGCGCGTCATGTTCTCGCCGTAGTGCGGCGACTCGAGGAGCCGGTCCACGAGGCGTTCGTAGGCGTCCTTGCGGCGGTCTTTCACGAACGCGCGAACGTCCTCCACCGTGGGCGGCAATCCCGTGAGGTCGAAGCTGAGCCGGCGGATGAGCGTGCGCCGATCGGCTTCCGGCGCGGGCGAGAGGCCCTCTGCGTCGATCCGGGCGAGCACGAAGGCGTCGATAGGGTTCCGCACCCAGTCCGCGCGCGACACGGTGGGCGGTTCGGGCCGGACCGGGGCGCTGAACGCCCAGTGCGCCTCCCAGTTCGCACCCTGGAGGATCCATTGCGCGATTCGGTGAATCTCCGATTCGCTGAGCGACTTGTGGAAGTCCGACGGCGGCATGCGGTCGCCGGCGTCGGCCGCGGCGATGCGCTGGAACAACTGGCTCTTCTCGAGACTGCCCGGCACGATGGCGGCGTGGCCCGAGGCGAGCGGGGCGAAGGCGACGGCGGGATCGTCGAGGCGCAATCCGGCCTTGCGCTCGGCGGCGTCGGGACCGTGACAGGCAAAGCAGCGATCGGCGAGCAGCGGGCGGATTTCGGTGTCGAACTTGACCGGTGCGCCGGGGTCGATCGCGAGCGTGACAATGGGGACGTCGCGGGTCTTGGCTTCGATGGGCGCGTCGGACGGAGTCTGGGCGTCATCGTGCGGCCACGGCAAGCCGCGGCGGATCCATTCCTCGAGTGCTTGCACGTCGCTCGGGAAGAGTTCCTCGTCCGGCGGCATCTTGAGATTGCCTTCACGCTTGACGGCCTGGATGAGTTTGCTCGCGGCCACGTCGCCGGGCACGACCACGATGCCCTTGTCGCCGCCGCGCAACAACGCGCCGCGCGAGTCGAGGCGCAGCCCGCCTTTTTGCTTGCCGGCGTCGTGGCACTCGTAGCAGGTTTCCTGCAGGATGGGCAGGATTTGCTCGGCGAAGAACAACTCATCGTCCGCGGATTGGCCCCGTGCCGCGGTGGCCACTGTCGTGACCGCGACGAACAAAATGCTCACCATGGCGCGCGAAAAACAACGCATCCTGTGTACCTCTCCAGCCGGGATCGTGGCACACAGGATGCGTTCGTTCAACTTCCGCACGGGGTTATGGAGTCACATCGATCAACTCCACGGCTTCGCCGGATTCTGCGTTGACTTCGAGCACGGGGCCGATCCCGGCCGCGTAGAATTTGAACTCAACGGCATCAGGATCGAGCGGCGTGCCATCGATCGTCTGGACGCAGTTGTTGAACATGCCGAAGGGGACGGTCACCATTTCGTTCAAACTGACAATCGCGGCCCAGTCTTCGGCCTCGCCCAGTGCCCACTCCTGCCGGTAGGTCTCTCCAACGGCGGGCGCGGCGGGCATGATGATGCCTGGCTTAGCGCCGTCCTCGCCGGCGATGAAGGATCCCTCGGTATTGACAATGAGCCCGTCCTCTATCTCCACCGAATTCTCGCCGAAGTACCAGACGTTGCCAAAGTTATCGGGGACGTAGTAATCGCGCGTATTTTCGATCTCTTCCCCATCTAGGAAGACCCGATCAAGCACCACGAAACATTCGACGCCGAGGATTTCACGCGTCTCGTTGGTGACCTCCACGATGACGGTTTCGGTGCCTTCGTCCGTTTCGCCCTCGTACGTACGAATCATTCCTGGTACGAGCGGGAAGTACGGATTTTGCACGGGCGCGCTAAAGTCAGCCGGATCGATTTCGGGGTCGTACTTCCATTCATCGAGCGCGTCACATAAATCCGCCCGCGCTTCGAGCTGATCCCGGCATTCCTCGATGGCCTCGTCGAATGCGGCGACCGTGTCCAGGATTGCCTGATTGCGTTCGCCCGCGTCCGAAATGTTTAGCGCGATCGCATAGCTCCTGAAATACTCCGCGCGTGCCACTCGAGTACAAGATAGTTGCATTCGCTGCGCGGTCAACTCGCACGGAGTGGCGGCCGAGGCGTCACTACTGATCGCGCATAGAGCCATGGTGATCGCCGAGACGAGGATCCCAGCTACCCGACTCAATTGCCTGGAAGACTGATTGTTCATCACCGACTCCTCCTGTTGTGTTCATGGGTGCGAACGCGAAGCCGGGTGTCCTACCAGACTTGCTTCGCACGCGCATCATGTCGGCACCTACATGATGGGAGGATGATCGCATTGCTCTTCGAAGGACGAAGTGCGTTGGTAGAGTTACGAATACTGCGAATTCGGTACGCGGAGGCGCGCCCGGAATTCGGTCCTCGACGGGAGCGAGCAGTCGAACGAAGCGTTGAGCACCTTCGCGAGCGCCTCGACGAGCGACATCCCAAGGCCCAGATGACCGTGCGCGTTCGAGTCGGGCCCCCGTTTCCGCCAGAACTTTTGCGCGAGCCGCGGTAGGTCGTCTTCCGCGAGATCGTTCGTCGTGTTAGACAACGTAATTTCGACGAGTGCATTGCTTCGTACCGAATTGAAGCGGATCTCTCCGCCGGAAGGCGTGTAGTCGACTGCGTTCGAGAACAGATTGGACAAAATCGTCCGGAGAACGACTGGGTCCGTCGAGATTTCTCCGCCTCCGTTTGCCGCGATGTTCACGCGAAGTTGCTTCTTGGTGGCAACACCGCTGAACGGCTTCCACGTTGTCGCGACCAGCCCGTCTAGATCCACCTGTTGAATTTCCGTGCCCATGTTGCCCGAGGCACAACGCGATAGATCGAGCAGTGTGCTGGTCAGCCGATCGAGTCGCACGGCGGCATCCAGCACATCCAGAAAACTCTGCCGATCGGCCGGGGCGGCGGCTTCGCGCCGGGCGGAGACTTCCGCGAGCGTCCTTAGCTCGGCGAGCGGAGTGCGAAGTTCGTGCGCTACGTCGTCCGTGAATCTGCGCTCGCGATCGAGCACGGTCTGGAGACGATCGAGCAATCCATTCAGCCGGGTGGCGATCCCATGGAGCTCGTTTGGCGTTTGCGAGGCATCGATCCTCTGGTCCAGATTCCCGTCGCCCATAGACTCAATTTCGGTGGCGATTCGGCCCAGAGGGCGTAGTCCCCGACGCACGACGAACGACATCAGCAAGGCGGATAGGCCGATCGTACCGAGTCCAGCGGTGATCAGGGACGTCCGTACGTTCGCGAGAGTCGCGGCGAGATCTTCCGTCGAGGTGGCGAGTGCGAGGACATAGGTAGTGTCGGGTCGATCAGAAACACTGTCGTACTCGACTTCGGGCGCGAATCGCCGAAACACGATCTGGCCTCGGCGGCCGTCGAGAAGTCGGATCTGCCGCAAATGACCATCGGCCCGGACGTTCGGGGCGGGCAAGTTCTCGCCCTCAAGCGACGGGGAACGCGCCTGGACGACACCGGCGGCGTCCCAGACCTGAAAATAATCGGCTTCGTCGGAGTCCTCGAACTCGGGCATGGACAATTCGGAGAAATCGAAACGCACGAGATCGTCCTCGTCGTCACCCAGGTCTTCGTACACCTCGCCGTCTTCTGGAGGTTCGCCGTCCCACCACTCAGCGAGGCGGACCAATGTATCGGCGCGCCCGGCCAGATCGGTGTCGAATTGGGCACGGAGCGACTGGGAGACGAGCACATAGACGAATCCGAAGGACGCAACGACGATCAGCAGAATCGCCGCAATCAGGAGCAGGGTCAACCGCCCGCGAATTGAACTCATGTTTCGGAGTCCAGAAGTCGATAACCCATTCCGCGGCGTGTCTCGATCAGGGACGGCCTTCCCTCGCTATCGATCTTCCTCCGAAGTTGACAGATCGCCGAATCAATGACGTTGCTGATGGGTTCCACCCGCTCGTCGTAGATGTGCTGCTCAATCTCGGCGCGTGGCACGACCTCGCCGCGCCGCATCAGCAGAAATTCGAACAACGCGTACTCACGTGGCTGCAATCGCAGGTCTTCGCCTTCGCGATACACCGTCCGGGACGCCGTGTCCACATCGAGATTGCCGATTCTCACGATGGGCGACTTCACGCCGTAGGCGCGGCGCGTCAGCGATTGGATCCGCGCGACCAGTTCCTCCAACGCGAACGGTTTGACGAGATAGTCGTCGGCCCCAGTAGCGAGACCCTTGACGCGATCGGGGACAGTATCCCGCGCCGTCAGGAGGAGAACGTGGGTGCGGTTACCGGCGGCCCGGAGCCGGTTGAGCATGGTGAGACCGTCTAGTCTTGGCAGAACGATGTCCAACACGATGGCGTCATAGGTACTCGACTCCGCGGCCCACAATCCTTCTTCGCCGTCTTCGGCCACGTCGACCGCGAAGCCGGATTGACGCAAACCCTCAGCGATGTAGGTGCGAAGGCGCGAAGAGTCTTCCACCACGAGAACCTTCATGGCAGGTCTCCGCGCGCCGAAACGTGCGCGCGCTGGTGGGTGGTGAGGGGTTTAGTCCGCGGTTTCGCCGTCCTCATCATCATCGGTTTCACCCGGTTCGTCGTCGTCCTCGTCGTTCGGGCCAATCTTGCCGTCGGGCTGAACGACGACTTCAACCTTGTCGCCGTGGACGCGGAGATCGAGTTCGTAGTATCCGAGACTGACGGACTCCGCGTCTTTAACCTTGGCCCCAGGATACTTCACGTCGAGGGCCTTTTTGACCGCTTCGGGCAGATCCTTCGCGCTCACTTTCGTCTTGACCATGACGAGCGCGCCGGACGCATCGACCGTGATGTCGGCATTGCTGGCGCCGGAGCGGTACTCGGCTTCGTAAACGACCTTGCCGTCTTCGGATTCCTGCTCGATTTCCTTCGGGACTTCGCCGGGCCGCTTTGCCTCGAATGTAGCGCGGACGGCTTCGGGCAGTTCGGCCCAGTCACCGGCGGCTTCGGCCTTCATCGCGCTTCCAAAGAGGATGGACGCCGCGAAGCCAATCACGCCGGCCGCGATGGCCGCCGCTATTTGCATTGGGATTCTCCATTTCATGGTCGGTCTCCCCGGTTCGGGCGGGTGTTGTGCC
Source organism: uncultured Nitrospirales bacterium (assembly GCA_964449475.1). Lineage (GTDB taxonomy): Bacteria > Hydrogenedentota > Hydrogenedentia > Hydrogenedentales > VFKU01. The sequence goes on along the minus strand of CAYUZD010000023.1, from coordinate 9,171 downwards.
GTCCGATACACGAATCGTACCGACCACTATCTTACGCCAGGATTACGGAAGCGCAAGGGTGACGATCTCGGCGGGATTCTTGCCGCCGCCGCCCATGAAGCCGCCGCCGCCGCACGCGACGGAAATGTATTGCTTGCCGTTGTGCTCGTAACTGATCGGATTGCCGTAGGGGTCGGCCGGGAGCGGGATGGCGCCCAGCATCTTGCCAGTCTTCTTGTCGAAGACGGAAATGTGCGGCGTTTTGTCCGCGTCCGTGCCGAGGAAGGCCGCTTGGCGCGTGACGAACAACAGCGACTTGGTGACCAGCGGCCCGCCGCCGCCGATACCGCTGCTGAGCTGGCCGAGGTTTTTCAGATTGAGGTCCTTGAGCAGCGGGTGGTTGATCGGGCCGTCGCCGTTCGGCGTCATCCAGAGGTGTTCACCGGTGTTGAGGTCGATGGCGGTGACCCGCGAGTATGGCGGCTTCGTGAAGGGCAACCCTTGCAGCTCCGGCGCGGTCGGCCCGCCGCCGGTCATGAAGTTGCTGATATAGCGCAAGTTCGACCGGCTGGGATCGGGCTCGACGGCCTTCCAGTGGCCGAGCGTGGTCCCGGAGGGGACGAAAAGCACGCCGGTCTCTGGGTCGAACGCGGCGCCGGGCCAGTTCGCGCCGCCGCCGGCGCTGGGCAGGCCGAGCGTTCCCTTCTTCTCGTTCGGCGGCGTGAAGAGCGGGCCGGTGTCGTAGCCTTCGATGGCCTTGAGCGCCGCGGCGCGTAGCGCGGGCGTGAAATCGATCACATCGTCGTCGGTGAAACCCTGACGATCGAACGCGGCGGGTTTGGTCGGGTGCGGTTGCGTCGCGGCGGTGCGTTCGCCGGGGACGGTGCTCTGCGGCACGAGGCGTTCCTCGATCGGCCAAATGGGTTCGCCAGTGACGCGATCGAAGACGTAACAAAACGCCTGCTTGCTGACCTGCGCGACGATCTTGCGCGGCTTGCCGTTGACGGTGACGTTCGCGAGGATGGGCGCGGTCGGGAAGTCGTAGTCCCATACGCCGTGGTGCACACCCTGGAAGTGCCAGACGCGCTCGCCGGTCTCCGCGTTGAGGCAGACGAGGCTCTCGCCGAAGAGATTGTCGCCGAGCCGATGCCCGCCGTACATGTCGTTCGTCGGCGTCGAGACGGGCAGGTAGACGTAGCCGAGTTCCTCATCGACCGACATCATCGACCAGACGTTCGTGTTGCCCGAGTACTTCCAGGATTCATTCTCCCAGGTCTCGACGCCGAACTCGCCCTCCTGCGGGACGGTGTGGAAGATCCACTTCATGGCACCGGTGCGCACGTCGAATCCGCGGACGTGGCCGGCAGGCATCTCCTTCATTGTGGGTCCGTCGAACACGATGGAGCCGACGATTATTGTGTTGTTACAAATCGCGACGGGGGAGGTGTGCGTGACCATGCGCTTGCTGCTCGCGGGACCGTCCATCGTCGCTTCGAGATCGACCGGCGTACCGTCGTTGAAATCGGAACACGGCTCACCGGTCTTGGCGTCGAGCGCCCAGAGCTTTCGGTCTTGCGTGGCGATGAGCAGCCGCTCCTGCGTGCCGTCGGTCCAGAACGACAGGCCGCGGTGTTGGAACCCGACGTTGGCCGGGCGGCCGGCCTTGTAGCTTTCGGGATCGAAGTCCCACAGGAGTTCGCCGGTGCCGGGATCGAGCGCGACGATCTGGCAGACGGACGTGGGCAGGTACATGACGCCGTTGACGACGAGGGGAGTCGGCTTGAACTGGCTGGGCAGCACGGTGCGGTTGGCCTTGGAGACCTCGGTCTCGATAGACTGCCAGCGCCAGGCGATCGTAAGGTCCTTGAAGTTCGACGCGTTGATCTCGTCGAGCGGCGAATACTTCGAATTGGTGAGATCGCGGCCATAGTAGGCCCAGTCGCCCGGCCGGCCATTGACTTCGGCCCCCGCGCCCGATGCGACGACCGCCGCGAGCACTGCGCAAAGCGTTGCCCTCATGCCGCTACTCCTTCCGGATTCGTTGGTAGATGAAATCGGCCTGGGCCGATTCGTTGCCGGTGACTGTTACTTCGCGATCGAGCTCGCCGAGCCGCTCGTGCCAGGCCCTGAGTGTATACGTTCCCGGTGGAACGTTCTCGATGGTGAACCGCCCGTCGAGGCCGGTGACGGCGAAGAAGGGATGATCCATCACGAAGCAGTGCGGCTTCATCCAGGCGTGGACGTCGCACTTGATCTTGAGCGGCATCTCGGCCTTGTCGAACACGCGCGTGCGCGGCGCGAGTCCGGGCGGCTGGCCGAAGTTGAAGACCCGATTGAACTTGGGGAACCCGCGAACGTTGTGTGTGGTCTGGTCGCTGTTGACGAACTCGATGGCCTGGCCGACACGCATGCCGAACACGGGGAGTTCGTAGCGGCAGCCATACTGATTGAGCGTGACGGGTTCGGCCGGCACGGGATAGTCGCCGGCGGGCGGGTCCACGATGTAGACGAAGATGTAGGCAAACTCGCCGTTCAGGCCGATGGTGGCCTCGTCGGTGAACAGCGGGGCGTCGGCGTGCAGCTTCTGGCAATACTCGTCCGCCTTGGTGTCGATAGGCATCAATTTCGGTAGATGTCCTTCGAACCGCACGAGACCCGAGACTTCGCCCGCGGATGCGCGCGTCGCGGACATCGCGCACGCGAGACCCGCAAGGATCGCTACCCAATACGTCGTCGCCACTGTTGCCGTCCTCGAATTGCGCCGGGGTCGAGCGAAGAATCAAACACCACGGGGCGCGTTCGGGGCAACCCCGTGGGAGTCGTGCGGGGAAGACCCGTGAATCGTGTACGATACGCGCCTGAAACGGGGCGGAATTATGTCGCATGACACCAGCCAGCAGGAACATACGGATCACCATCTGCACGCCTACCGGATGGGGATCGACACGCACCAGGAGCCGGTGATCTACATGCGGCGAGACTGCGGCGTGTGCCGGTCGGAAGGGTTCGAGACCCAGTCCCGCGTGCGCGTGCGCAACGGCGGCAACGCCATCATCGCCACGCTGAACGTGGTGGACAACGAGTTGCTGCCGCCGGGCCGCGCGGGGCTCTCGGAGGCGGCGTGGAAGCTGCTTGGCGTCGAGAAGGGGACGCCGATCCGCGTGACCCATCCGCGGCCGCTGCTGTCCCTGAGCCACGTGCGCGGCAAAATCTACGGCAACGAGCTGTCGCGGGCAGACATTACCGAAATCATCGAAGACATCGTCGCGGGCCGGTACTCGGACGTGGAGCTGGCCTCCTTTATAACGGCGTGCGCGTTGCACCGGATGACGTTGGCGGAGATGGTACATCTGACGCACGCCATGGTGGCGGCGGGCGACCGGATCGACTGGGGCCGGCGGCCGATCATGGACAAGCACAGCGTCGGCGGGCTGCCGGGGAACCGCACGACGATGATAGTCGTGCCGATCGTCGCAGCGAACGGGCTGACGATGCCGAAGACGTCGTCGCGCGCGATCACGTCGCCCGCGGGCACGGCGGACGCGATGGAGTGCCTTGCGCCGATCGAATTGACGATGGACCAGATGCGGCGCGTCATCGAGCAGCAGGGAGGGTGCATCGCGTGGGGCGGATCGGTGCGGCTGAGTCCGGCGGACGACATTTTGATCCGCATCGAACGCGCGCTGGATCTTGACTCCGAAGGGCAGCTCGTTGCCTCGATCCTGTCCAAGAAGGTCGCGGCGGGATCGACACATGTCGTGCTCGACATGCCGGTTGGCCCAACGGCGAAGGTCCGGGACGCGACGGCGGCCACGGCCTTGACCACGGTGCTCGTTGAAGTGGGCCGGAGCGTGGGGCTCGAGGTCGAAGTCGTTACGTCCGACGGCAACCAGCCGGTGGGCCGAGGGATCGGCCCGGCGCTGGAGGCGCGCGACGTGTTGCAGGTGTTGCGCGGCGACCCGCACGCGCCGCGCGACCTGCGCGAGAAGAGCATGGTGCTAGCGGGCCACGTGCTTGAGATGTCGGGCACGGTGCGCCGCGGCGAGGGCGCGATGGTGGCCGAGCGCACGTTGGCCGAGGGCCGCGCACTCGCCAAGTTTCTTGCGATCTGCGAGGCGCAGGGCGGGTTTCGCGAACCGCCGATCGCTCCGCACACGGCCCCGGTACCCGCGCCGCGCGCGGGCGTCGTATCGAGTATCGACAACCGGCGGCTGGCGCGCGTGGCGAAGCTCGCGGGTGCGCCGCACGATCTGGTCGCGGGCCTCGACGTGCACGTTCGCCTGGGCGCGAAAGTCGAGGCCGGCGCGCCGTTGTATACCATCCACGCGCAATCGCCGGGCGAGTTGTCGTACGCGCGCGAATACGTGCGCAGCGGCCCAGACCCGATCGTTGTCGAAGACGCATGACGCGACTCGTGCTGGTGCCGATGCCGGGCAACGAGTCCGCGGCGGCGCGGCTTGCGAGCGCGCTGGACGCCGAGACGATCGCGCCGGAGGTTCGCGCGTTCCCGGACGGCGAGACCTATGTTCGGCTCGACGCGGATTTGTCGGGCCGAGTCGTCGCGATCGTCTGCACACTCGATCGGCCGGACCCGAAGATCGTGCCGCTGATGTTTCTTTCGCGACTGGCGCAGGATCTGGGCGCGGCACGGGTGGGCCTCGTTGCGCCGTACCTCTCGTACATGCGCCAGGATCGGAGGTTCCGTCCGGGCGAGGCGATCACGTCCCAATACGTAGCCGATCTGTTGACCTCCTCGCTCGACTGGCTGGTGACGGTCGACCCGCACCTGCACCGCCGCGGGTCGCTCGGAGAGATCTACCGGATTCCCGCGCGGGCGGGATCGGCATCGCCGCTGGTGTCCGCGTGGATTCGCGCAAATGTGGCCCAACCGGTGCTGATAGGTCCAGATTCGGAGAGCAAGCAATGGGTTGCGGCGATTGCGCGGGCGGCGGACGCGCCGTTCGTAGTGCTCGAGAAGGAACGGCGGGGCGACCGGGACGTTCGGGTGAGCGTGCCGGAGGTGGAACGGTTGCGGGACCGTACGCCGGTGCTGGTGGACGACATCATCTCGACGGGACGCACGATGATCGAGACGGTGAAGCACTTGCGCCGCGCGGGGCTGCCGGCGCCGGTGTGCGTGGGAATCCACGCGGTGTTCGCGGAGGGCGCGTACGCCGAACTGCGGGCCGCGGGCGCGGATCGGGTGGTAACGACGAACACGATTGCGCACGAGACGAACGCGATCGACGTGACGCCGGTCATTGCCGAGGAGATCCGGGCGGCCCTCATATGAGGGCGGCCACATTTCGCGCGAACAGCAGCAGGCCCATGATGGCGACGATGGTCAACGTGATGCGCTGGAAGAGCTGCTGGTGCAGGCGCGCCGAGAAGTGCAGCCCGATGCGGGTACCGACGAAGACGGCCGGGAGCAGGGCGAGCGCGAACAGGGTGACATCGCGCGTGAGGATGCCTGAGGCCGCGAACCCGACGAAGGTCATCGCGCCGGTGATGCCGAAATAGGCGAAGAGATTGGCGCGGAACACGTCGCGGTCGACGTCGAGATTAGTGAGGAACAGCACGACGGGCGGTCCGCTGATGGCGATGGCGCCGCTGAGGAAGCCGCTGAGCAGTCCGACGGGGAAGAGCGCGGCGTGCGGATTGCGGAGGGGCCGCCGCCACCCGGACATGAGCAGCAGGGCGATGGCGATCATCATGAGGCCTACGAGGGCCTTGAACGGCGGGCCGTCGAGCGCCTTGAGCAGGTAGATGCCGCCGATGAGACCCAGCGCGGAGCCGGCGGAGAGTAGTCCGACGATGTCGGGCCGGACGAGGCGCCGGAGGGACCAGGCGGCGATGAAATTGTTGGGGAGGTTGGACAACGTGATCGTGGGGACGACGGCGGCGGCGGGGAGGTAGAACAGCATGGGCGGCGCGACGACCATCGCGAGACCGAAGCCCATCGCGCCCTGGGCCGCGCCGCCGACGATGAACAACGCGGCGGTGAGGAGGTACTCAATCACGGCGGACTCCTGGAGGACGGTCTCTATAGGTATGTGCGGGGTGTTGTCCTGCGGTGGCGGGTGAAGCGGTGGGATTTTGGCATGCGAGGGGAGCGCCGCGCGAATGCGGGGTTGCCGGTGCGCGAGGTTCTTCGCTTTCGCTCAGAATGACAGGTCTTGAAATCTGAAAATAGAGAACGAACAGGCTTAAGCTGAACCCCGCTTAAGCCTGCCACGGGGAGGGTCGTCAGACGCGGACGTCTAGGCGGGGGCGGTCGGGGCGATCTTGTTCGCGGGCGGCTTCGAGGCGGTCTGCGCGGAACTCGGCTGGCGATGGGCGCTCGTTGCGCTCGGAGTTCGCGGCGCGCTCGGTTCCGTTCGTTCGATTCGTGCGGGAGGTCTCCTCGGTGCGGTTGGGCGCGAGCGGTTCGCGCTCGGTCGGTGGATCGGTCTCGGCGAAGGCGCGGACGCGGCGGGAAGGTTCCGGCAGTCCGGGCTCGATGGGCCGCAGCGGATTGCCGAGCGCTTCGCCGCGTGTCTCGCGGAAGGTCTCGGCGAGCCGCTCCGCGGCGCGGGCCTGGAATCGTTCGCGAATTTCCTGGATCGTGGGCTGGCTTTCGCGGACGCCTTGGACGGTGCGGTCGATCGTGCGGAACGCGGCGGTGAGCGGCGAGATGGTGCCCTCGCCGAATCCGGCGCGGAGCTGGTTGGGGTCCGGTCGCTCCTCGCGGGCAAAGGCGTTGGCGCGTTCGCGGCCGCTTGGGCGTTCGACACGTGCGTCTTCGCCGCGCAGCCGCGCCTGACCCAACTCGGGCGTGCCGCGCAGTGCGGACAACACATTCGTGACTGGACCGATGCTCAGACCCATGGACACACTTCCCGCCCGGTCTTGGACTCCTTCGCGCCAGATAAATTATCGCAATCGCGGCGTCAAGCTGTCAAGCGAGGTCTAGTGCAAACTATTGTCTCGCAATGGGTTATGAATGCAGCGACACCACTCGCCGCAGTCATCTCCATTTTGAGACTCTTTTCATCAGTTTGAACCTCCGATTGAGAACATCCTCTATAGACTAACGCCGATGCGTTGCCATGCCGAGACGAACTTGAGGAGCAAACAAATAACTATTGACAAAAGTACGATTACTGATTTCGCGATTGACGGACTGGAGCATTCCACAATACCCTCTCGCCCTTTCAGGGCTCTGCGGTCTACCGGCGACCTAAACCCAGGGCGGCGCTTCGCTCTGCCCTGGGCTAGTCTGGGACGCCCCTTCAGGGCTTCTGTCACAAGGCAATGAACATCCATTCTGCTTAAGCCTGCTTGTTGGAGCGCAGTATGTCCTCGACTGCGCGGCGGACTTCGGGGGGGAGGGTGGAGAGTTGATCGGGATCGAGCTCGCCGCCGGTGATGTCGACCGTGTGCGTCGTGCTGCTGACGGCTTCGATGGTGCCGTCGTCGTGACGGGTGATGTCGCCGGAGCGCAGTAGGCCGGCGAGCTGTTCGCGGATGTCCTTCGGCATTTCGTCGATCGACGTGTAGGTGCGCGTTTCGTTTGTGATCGGCAAGTCGATCGTGTCCGCGGGCATGCTTCGGGTGATGCGGCGGCGGAAAATCCCGGGGCTGAGTCGCGCGTCGATGATTTGCGGTGGATCGGCGGGCAGGCTGGTGAGCGCGCGGAGGGCCTTGACGAAATCGCGGACGGGTTCGGGAGCGCGATCCTTGGTGCCGGGCTGGCGTCTTTGCCGGTGCACGAGGAACTGCGGCGGGAGTTCTTCGCGCGAGGTTGCCCATGCGGCGTCCATCGCGACGGGCATGTACGCGAGGCCGGGCGGGGCGAGCTGGACGAACCAGTCCCAGGCGTGGCCGGCGATGGCGCCGTGCCGTCCGAACCAAATGCGCTCCATCGCATAGGTGCGGACCCGATCGAAACGGGCGGGGTCGAATGACCTGTGTTTGACGAGAAATCCGCGCGTGTTTACGGAGAGCCCACCTGACGCGGAGCGCCGGATCGCGACGCGCGCCCACAGGCAACTGAGGGGCCAGAGGGTGCCTGCCGCGGCGAGGAAAGCGTAGGTGGCGAACGCGGCACGCTGGATCCAGCGATCGATCTCGATGCGGCGCTGTTCGGCCTCGGCCCGCTCGGCCGCGCGGGCTTCGCGCCCGGCTTTGAGCTCGCGTTCGGCGCTGTCCATGAACTCGTCGCCGAGATCGCGGCGCATGGAGTCGAGCAGGGCCTGTTCCTGTCGCGCGATTTCGGCGATCTCCGCGTCGGTCAACGGAGGCGTATTCAGGCCGGCATCGGCGGAGATCGAGCGGAGCGTGAAATGGAGCCCAACGATGAGAACCGCGCAAAGAAGAGTGAGTTGGAGCCGGATCGCGGCGGTCTTGAGCGTGGGCCACAGCACAATTTCGTGATCGTCGGCGCGGCGGATGCGCCACGTGCGGACGTTGTAGATGGGGACGCGTTTCATGGGTGGAGAGTGGTGGTTGGGATCGATTGTAGCGATCGTGGGAATGGGAAGGATAGGACCTATGGGACGTATAGGTCGTATGGGTCGAATGGGATGGGGAGTGGAATTGATTGCGTGATTTCAAGACGTGCGAGATTTGGTGGAGCGAGTTGACAAGAGTTTAGTTCGTGCGTCGTTCTTGGGCTGGTGGGTTGGTGGTACAATTGGCGCTGATGTCATGCGGCGGGCAGTGTGTGCCGCGGGGGAGTGTGCGTATGTCGCGAATCCTTGTTGTGGACGACCAACCCGAAATCCGGGACATCTTGCGGACGCTGCTCGAGAGCGAGGGATACGAGGTCGTTTCGGCGGAGGACGGGCGTGCCGCATTGAAACTGCAAGCGACTACGCCGGCCAATCTGGCGATCGTGGATCTGGTGATGCCGGGGATGAACGGGTTGGACATGATCTGCGAATTCCGCCACCGCTATGCAGGCGTGAAAATCATTGCGATGTCGGGCGCGCAACATTTCATGGTGGACAAGAACCTCGAGTCGTCGCGGATTAACGGCGCGGACCGGGCGTTCAAGAAACCGTTCGACTTGCAGCAATTGCTTGCGGCTATCGAGGACCTGCTGGGCGAGTCGGTGGCGGCGCAGCCGTAGCGGCGGAAATCACGCCGAGCACGATCCACCACACGAGCGCCGAGCCGGGAACCAGCAGAGAGAACGTCGTGTTCGCGTCC
>CAYUZD010000022.1:0-19257 GCA_964449475.1 uncultured Nitrospirales bacterium | reverse complement strand
ACGTCACCGGGCCTGCGGTCCGGGTTTGGCACGGACGCGACGGACACGCATGAGCATTTCCAGCCGTACCCCCTCGGGCACCCCGGGGCTAGTCTATTTCGGTATTGCCCTGGTTTCGGCGGCCGTGTTGATGCAGGAAATCCTTCTAACGCGGATTTTTTCGTTCACTATCTGGTACCACTTGGCGTATCTGACGGTGAGCACGGCCTTGCTCGGGTTCGGTGCCGCCGGATCGCTCTTGTCCGGCGTCGATCGGCTGGGTGCGATGCGGAGCCGGACCCTTGCGGCCGGGTGCGCGATTGCATCGGGAATGTGCTTGCTGTGCGCGGCCCTCGTGATCGGGCCACGGCCGCTCGATCCGGTGCAGTTGGTGAGCGCGCCCGCGAGGTTCTCCCTGGGACTTCTCTTCTACTATGTGGTCATTGCGCTTCCGTTTTTATTCGCAGGAATGGCCGTGGTCGTGCCGCTGCGCAGTTACCCACGCTCCGTGAACCGGCTCTACGCCATGGATTTGTTCGGCGCAGGGCTCGGATGCATCGCCGCGCTCGTGTCGCTGCGGCTTTTTCCCGCGGAGGTCTGCCTCATCATTTGCGCGATGCTGTTCATCGGGGGAGGCGTGTGTTACGCGGATCGCACTTCGGGGACGATAGTGGCCTCAGCAGTTTCGGCGGCAGTTCTGGCGATCTCGCCTTGGTACGTGGCCCAGCTCGAGTTCGCGCCGGCGAAGAGCAAGGCGATGGGCAGGGCGCTGGAGGATCCCGGCACGACACTGCACTACACGAAGTGGAGTCCGGTCAACCGTGTGGATATCTACGAGACGGCGCAGCCGGCGTTCACCTATTGGGCCGGGATCGGACGGAGCGCACGGTATACCGGCGCGGTCCCGGACGGACTCTCGCTGCAGTACGACGCGCACAACGGCAGCGCGATTTACACCATGCGCGATCCGGCCGCGTTCAATCTGCTCGACTCGCACCTTCTATCGATTCCGTATCGCCTGCGGGAACGGCCGGACGTGCTGGTGATCGGGGTAGGCGGGGGAATCGACGTCGTCAATGCGTTTCACCACGGGGCGGAAGAGGTAACGGCCGTCGAACTTCAGCCCCTCACCATCGACCTATTGACGCAGGACGCAGCCATCCGGGAGTGGACGGGCGACTTTTTCAACCGGCCCGACTTGACGCTTGTCGCCGGCGAGGGCCGTCATTTCGTGCGGGCGAGCGATCGCGAGTTCGACTTGATCCAGCAGACGGCTACGGACACGTTTTCGGCGCAGACGACGGGCGCCTACGTACTCGCGGAGAGCTATCTATACACCGTTGAGGCGATGCAGGACTACCTTCGACACTTGAAGGATGACGGCGTGCTGACGGTGGTGCTGGGAGAGTTGTACTACGAGGATCGCATGACGCTACCGCCCCTGATCAGCCGGCTCTCGCTCGCGGCGATCGCGGCACTCGAGTCCGGCGGCGCGGCGGCGCCGAGCGCGCACGTGATGGTGGTGTCGCAGGTGGCCATGACCGATGCGCTGGAGTCATGGGTCGCGCCGGAGAATATGAGCGGCGGTTCCGGGACGGGCGGCGCGTCGCACATCGTTCACTCGCTGGTGGTGAAGAAGTCGCCGTTCGACGCAGCCGAGGTGGAGTCGCTGAAGAGATTCGCGGTGGAAAATGGATTTCGGGTGTTGGCGGTGCCCGACGAAGGGGGGCGTCCCCTCGACGGATTGCTCCGGGCATCGGCGGCGGAGCGGCGGGACATCGTGGCGGCACAGGCGTTCAAGCTTGAGCCCGTGAACGACGACCGGCCGTTCTTCTTTCACGTGCTCCCATGGAGCAGCGTGTTGACCGGGGAACGAACCATCTGGAACTTTCCGGGATCGACGACTGGGCAGTTGATCCTCCTCATCATGTTGGGGCAGTCGCTGCTCTTCGGCGGGGCGTTGATCTTCATCCCGCTGGCGAAACGGTTTCGCCGGGGCATTATCACGGCCCGACCCGCGCTGGGGTCAATCGCGTACTTTTCGGCGCTCGGCATCGGATTCATGCTGATCGAGATCAGTTTTGTGCAAAAATACGTACTGCTGCTTGGCTATCCGACGTATTCCCTGTCGGTCACGATCTTTTCCCTTCTGATCTTTGCCGGCTTCGGCGCGTATTTGTCCGAGCGTTTCTGGCAGCGGATGGATCGGTTCCTTCTCATGCTCCTGGCCACGACCATATCGCTCGTGCTGGCCGAGATCGCGGTGCTTCCGTTCATTCGGGACGCATTCCTGGCCGCGCCGCTGGCCGTGCGAATCCTCGTTACGGTGTTGCTGCAATTTCCGTTGGGGACGTGCCTGGGGATGTACTTCCCTAGCGGGGTTGAAGTATTGCGCCGGCACTCGCCGGATCTCATTCCCTGGGCCTGGGCGGTGAACGGCGTCACATCGGTGGTGAGCCTCGTGCTCGCGGTGATACTGGGAATGTCCATCGGGTTTTCCGCGGTGGCGGCCGTTGCGGCTGGGATTTATTGCATCGGAACGATTGTGTTCCTGACCATGACGGTCCGGTCGGCGCCGGCGCCGCTGGAACCGGAGGCGTAGCGGATGGGCGATAGCGCCACATCATCCGCGCCGGAGCCGGGCCTACAACCCGCGCAGCCGACCGATGCGCGTCGCGCGGTGGACGCCCTGGTGATCGTCGTGCTGCTTGTAGCGACTCTCGTGCCGTTCTCGAATCGGGCGTTACACGTCGACGATCCCTTTTACGTCTGGGTGGCGCAACACATCGCCGCGGATCCGCTGGACTTCTATGGTTTCACGCTGAACTGGAACGGCCTGGATGAACCCGTCCACAAAATCAACAAGAACCCTCCGGGAGTTTCGTACTACCTCGCGCTGGTCGGCTCGCTCTTCGGCTGGCGGGAGACGAACTACCATGCGGCGTTCATGCTGTTGGCAATCGGCACCGCGTTCGGTGTGTACTTCATCGCCGAGCGGGTGACGAAGTATCCACTGCTTGCGGTCCTGCTGCTGGTCACTGCTCCCGTATTCCTGCTTTCGGCCACGAACATCATGGCGGAAATGGGTATGCTCTTGTTCTACGTCTGGGGATTGTACTTCTGGATCCGGGGCATCCGGGAGGACCGGGTTGGCCTGCTTGTGATCGCGGCGGCGTTGGCCGGCCTCTCGGTGCTGACGAAGTACTACGCCCTCAGCACGATTCCGCTATTTCTGGCCTACGGGTTGGCGGAGAAGCGCCGTGTGGGGCGATGGATGTGGCCGCTGCTGGTGACCTTCGCGATCATCGGCGCGTATGAGGTCTACACCCGGTATCTGTACGGACAAGGTCACTTGTTCGGGTCGATCTTCTATGCCGAAGAATCGAATCTCAGGAAACAGCCCGCGCCGATCCGTGCCATCATCGGGCTGGCGTTTGCCGGTGGTTGCGCGTTTCCCGCGGCGCTTTACGCAGGGTTTCTCTGGCCTCGACGTGCGATCGTCGCATTCGGGACCATGATTTTGGCATTTACCGTGATGCTCGCGTCTGGACTGCTGGAACGTTTTTTCGTCATCGAACCAGAACTGGCGGGGGCGGAACTGGCGTACGCGGTACAGCTCGCGCTGTTGTCGGGGGCGGGTGTGCACCTCGCTTTGCTGGCCGCGCGAGACGTTTACAAGCGACGCGACGCGACGTCGATGTTGCTGGGCCTCTGGCTGGCTGGCACGTTCGTGTTTGCCGTTCGCTTCAATTGGGCCGTGAACGGGCGGTCGCTGTTACCTGCGGCGGTGCCGGCGGGCCTGCTGGTGGCGCGGGCGTGGGAGATGCGGGACGTGGCCCCGGGCCGATTCGACTGGCGGCGATACGCCCTAGTTGTTCCGGGTCTTTGCGTGGCTTTGCTTGTGACGTATGCCGACTACCGGCAGGCGAACGTGTATCGCATTGCGGCGAGTTTGGTGGAGCGAAACTTCGGAGGGGCGGGCCACACCATCTGGTACCAGGGGCATTGGGGTTTTCAATATTACATGGAACAGATCGGCGCCAAACACACGAATACGACGGGGATCGACGTAGCGGCTGGAGACTATCTAGTGACACCGTTTTACAACACTGCCTCGCACGACCTGAACAGCGCGATCGTGACCGCGCACTGGGCCATTAACGTGCAACCGTTCCCGTGGCTGACAACCTGGAATCCCAGTGCCGGTGCCGGCTACTACGCGGACGCGTGGGGCCCACTACCATTCGTGGTGACCCGCGTGCGTGAGGAAAAATTCATGGTTGTCGGCATCGGGTACACGGGTACGATTCGGGTCGGTGGAGAAGGCGGCTCGCCCGTGTCTCCCGCGAAGCGGGAATGATCGCCTAACGGCGACGAGGTTTGGTTCAATCGGCCATGGAACAAAGCAAGCAAACAGAATGGCTCGATCAATGGAGCCTGTTCGAAGACCAAGAAGAGTTCCTGTTTTGGGACTGGGTGCATCCGAATACGGCGGACGATTTTCGCGGCAATACGGTACTTGAATGCGGGTGCGGCGGGGGTCAGCACACGCGGCTGCTGAGTCCGCTGGCCGAAAGCGTCACGGCGGTGGACTTGAATACCGCGGAATTGGCCCGGACTCGCGCGAAGGATTGTCCGAACGTGACGTTCGTCGAGGCTGACATCGCGGAGATGTCGCTGGGCCGGCAGTTCGACATCGTGTTTTCGGTCGGCGTGGTGCACCACACGGACGATCCCGACCGGACGGTCCGGAATTTGACGGCGCACGTGCGCCCGGGCGGTAAACTGATACTCTGGGTGTACAGCCGCGAAGGGAACGCGTTGGTCGAGCACGTGGTCGAGCCGATCCGACGGCGGATGCTCCGGGCGATCCGGCCGGGGAAGTTGCTGTGGATTTCGAGAATCGTCACCGCCCTGATGTATGTTCCCGTGCACACGGTATACCGGTTGCCGCTTCGATCTTTGCCGTTTCACGAGTACTTCGCCAACTTCCGGCGGCTGAGGTTCGGCCGGAACGTATTGAACGTCTATGACAAGTTGAACGCGCCGCAGACGCAATTCATCGCCGAAGAGCGGATACGGCGGTGGTTTGCCGCGGAAGCCGGTTTCAAGGACGTGCACATCAGCCGGTACTGTGGGGTAAGCTGGCGCGGGACGGGAACGAAATGTTGACGCAGGTTGGCGCGCGGGCGAGGACAGCAAATGGCGTCGATTAGCATTGTGATCCCCGCTTACAATGAACAAAACGCGATAGGTGACACGGTTGCAGAGGTGCGACGGGCGTTCGACGGGTCGCACCACGAGTTCGAGATCATCGTGGTGGACGATGGCTCGTCGGATGCGACGCGCGATGGCGCTCTTGGCGCCGGCGCGGTGGTGATCACGCACCCGATGAACGCGGGATATGGCAATTCGCTTTTGACCGGTATACGGAATGCGAAGTATCCGTGGATTGGCATCACCGACGCCGACGGAACGTACCCCGTCGAGGAGCTTCCTTCGATGGTGGAGGAGGCGGAACGCCGCGAGCTGGACATGTTCGTCGGCGCGCGCCAGGGCAGGCACTACCGCGGCGGCGCGATCAAGGCGGCGGCGCGGCAGGGCTTCAAATGGCTGAGCGAGTTTGTCGTGGGTCGGCGCATTCCGGATGTGAACAGCGGATTGCGCGTAATGCGCCGCGAGATGCTGGATCGGTTCGCGCCGGTGTTGTCCGGCGGGTTTTCCTTCACCACGACAATAACGATCATTGCGTTTCTGACACACCATTTCGTGGACTATCGCCCCATCGCGTATCGGCCGCGGGTGGACGAGAGCCACGTGCGTTACATGCGCGACACGTTGCGCACGGCGCAGATTATCGTGATGACGATCTTGCTCTTCAATCCGATTAAACTGTTCATTCTCCAGATTGGCGCGCTCGTCGTCGCGGAGGCCTTTATCGCGGTCCTCGCGGTGCTGGTGCCTGTTCTGCTGGGCCCGTTGCTCATCGTCGCGATACTGATTGCCGCGGCGAACTTCGTCGCCGCCCTGGGATTCCTCGCGGAGCAGCGCCGCATCCAGTACGCAGGAGTCGTGTTTCCAGATCGGGGCTACGTACCGCGCGCCGCGCGCAAACCGTGATCGGGCCGTAGCGTGTGCGGCATCTGCGGCGTTGTCTACCGGGACGCGGGCCGAGTCCCGGAGCGGTCGTCGCTTGATTCGATGAAGGCCGCGCTGCGTCATCGCGGCCCAGACGGCGATGGAACGATCGTCGAGCCGGGCGCCGGGCTGGGCCATTGTCGGCTGTCGATCATCGATCTGGCGACCGGCGCGCAGCCAATGTCGGACCCCGGCGGAGCCGTGTCGGTGGTGTTCAACGGCGAGATCTACAACTTCCGCGAACTCCGCGCTGAACTGGAATCCGCCGGCAACCGGTTCGTGACGCAGAGCGACACGGAAGTGCTGATCCACGGGTATCTCGCATCCGGCATTGGCTACGTCCGCAAGCTCGTGGGCATGTTCGCAATTGCCGTCTGGGACCGGCGAACCGGGGAACTCCTTCTCGTCCGGGATCGGCTCGGCGTCAAACCGTTGTACTGGACGGAACTACCGGGTGCCGCCGGAATCGCGTTCGCCTCGGAGCTGACGGCGCTCCGCGCCGGGGGATTCGCGTTCCGCGCATTGAACCGAACGGCTGTGTGCAATTTCGCGGCGTTGAGTTACCTGCCGGGCGCCGATTCGGCGATCGAAGGAGTCCAGCGGCTCGAGCCGGCGCACTACCTCCGGTGGACGCGCGAGGCTGGGACGTCGACGCACTGTTATTGGGACCTTGCTCGGATCTGGTCCGGCACGCCGCCGCGGGATCGGCCCGAGGCGGAGCTGGCGGAAGAGTTTCTAGACCGGCTCGACCGTGCCGTGGCCCGGCGATTGGTATCGGATGTTCCACTGGGCGCCCTGCTTAGCGGAGGGCTGGACTCGAGCACGATCTGCGCGCTCGTTGCCCGGCATACCGACCACCTGAAAACGTTCAGCGCGGGATTCGAGCAGGAGGCGTTCAACGAGCTGCCGTTCGCCCGCGCGATGGCGGCGCATCTCGGCGCGGAACACGCCGAGGAAGTCGTGTCATGCGACAGCCCGGATCTTCTGGTCGAAGTCGTGCGGCACCTGGATGAGCCATTTGCGGACACGTCGATCTTGCCCACGTATGTCGTGTGTCGAGCTGCGCGGAAACGTGTTACGGTCGCGCTCACGGGCGATGGCGGCGATGAGTTGCTGGCAGGGTACACGACGCACGCCGCCGACGCCCTGCGCCGCGGTCTCGGGTGGATGCCGGCGTCGATGTGGCGCGCGGGATCCCGTTTGGCCGCATTACTGCCCGAGTCTCGAAGCAAGGTTGGCACAGTGTATAAACTGAAGGCGTTTCTACGCGGAACGGTACTCGATCCCGATCGATCGCATGCGTCTTGGCGCATGCTGGCGCTCGACGGCGGGCTGCGCGAACTTTTTGAGCGGGATTTCTGGAGCAAGGACGCCGACCCGTTCGCCCCGTCATTGCGCGCATACGCGCAGGCTGCAGGGCTGAATGCGTTGGATCGGAATCTCTTTGTGGACTACCGGACGTGGCTTCCGGACGACATTCTGACCAAAGCGGACCGCGCGAGCATGGCGCACGGCCTGGAGATTCGCAGTCCGTTCCTGGATCACGAACTCATCGAGTACTGCGCAGGGCTTCCGCCTCATGTCAAACTCCAGTGGATGAGGGGCAAGCACTTGTTGGCGCGGTCGGCACGCGGGCTGGTACCGGAGCGGATACTGCGGCGCGCGAAACGCGGTTTCAATGCGCCTGTAAGCGACTGGATCGCCGGATCGTGGCGCGAACTGGCGTGCGACACGCTCGGCGCAACTTCACTTCAGCAGGGCGGCATCCTGGATGGCCGCGCTGTGAGCCGGCTGCTGCAAGAGCATCTTGCAGGACGCCGTGACCACGGACTCCTGTTGTTCGCGCTGCTGGTTCTCGCGATTTGGGTCCCATCTCACCAAGCGCGAATCAGATAGCCGTGTTGCAGGGGCCGAGTGACAGGTACCAATTGCAATCCTTATACTCGCCGGTTTCGGAGTGAACTGGATGAATCTGTACAAGCTCGCGGGGCCGGACACCCGGCTGGGCCGGATTTTGATGACAGTGCGCGCCGAAACCCAGATCCTGGGGCTGCGACTCGGCGGCGGCGATGCGACGACGGCGGACGTGGTACGCCTCGCGCGGATGCTGGTGCCGCGGTACACGATGGTGTCCGTAGGCCGCTTGAAGAAACTGTTTGAACTCGGCGCGGAGTTGGGCCGGAGCGGGACCGAGGGCGCGGTGGTAGAGTGCGGCGTGTGGAACGGCGGGTCCTCGGCCATGGTGGCAGCGGGACTCGCGGCGGCCGGCGATACTGGCCGGCGATTTTGGTTGTTCGATTCGTTCGAGGGCATGCCGGAACCCACGGAGGCGGACGAAGCCAAGGTCCGTGAGAACTACTTTTCCGGCTGGTGCAAGGGCGGGGTAGAACGCGTTCACGAAGCGCACCGGCTGGTGGGTCACTCGCTGGATTTGGGCACGATCGTGCCTGGCTGGTTCGACGACACGCTCGCGCATCACGCGGACGCCATCGGACCCATCGCGCTGTTGCACGTGGATGCCGATTGGTACTCCTCAGTCATGACGGTGCTGGATGTCCTGTATCCCCGGGTGGTTCCCAAGGGTACGGTGGTCATCGACGACTATGGCCGGTGGAGCGGATGCCGAATGGCTGTTCACGACTACTTCGGCGATGCGCAAATAGCGACGTTTGCCCTTCGGCCCATAGACAACGCCGCGGTTTCATTCCGGAAACCGTAGCTGCCTGAGCGGAATCTCAGTCCTTGCGCAAGCGACGGAGGACCAGTTCGCCGACGCGGTGGAACGCCAGGAACCAGAAGAGCAGCGTCATGGGATACAGCGGAAGAAAGTAGCGCGATCGCATGGCTTCGAACGACGTGATCGAGACGAGCGTGAGAATCGCGATCCGAGTTGCGAACAGGACGAGCAACAGGAACAAGATCGCGGTGGTCGGACTCATCGCCCGTGCGCGGAACTCCAGGGCACACACAACGAGAAACACGACGAGGGCGGCTGCGGTCACGAACGGTGACACGGTCTTGTACGCGGAGTTTAGTCCATCCATCACGCGAAACCGGAAGGCGTCGAGTCGCGCCTGGTTGCGCAACGGAGACTCGCGCGTATCGCCCATCAGCGGGTTCAAGCGGACACGGCCGAGGTCTTCAAAGATGAGCATATTCGGTTCGGGACCGGCAGAAGGCATGTTGAAGACCCTGATGTCGTCCCATGTCGCCATCATGCGTAGGCCTCGCCAATAGCATCTCGCGCCGATCGTGGCGTATTCCCAGCGCCAAGGCGGCGTCATCGACGCGCGCTTCGGGCCGCAGTCGAGCCGTCCATCGTCGCAGGCCGCTTCGATTTCGTCGGCGATGCGAGAGTAGAACCGCTCCGCCTCGATGGCGCTCCGGTGGTGTCCGCGCTGCTCGGCCGCGTGGCGCAAGGCCCAGACGAAGAATCCGCCACGGATGTCGGGCGGGCTGGGCGTGCCGCCGATCAACCAGGTCTCTCCGGCGCGGCCCCATGCCAACCCGGGCGGCCCTTCGAGGAACTCCTGCAACTCGGCAAAGGCGGGACTGACGGCGTAAATTTTCAGACGCACGTCTTTCGGGACACACGCGAACTGGTTCCACGCTTCATGTTTGACGCGCATGAGCGCGCCGTTGGCGCGCTTGAACGCCGGACCGGTCATCTCGACCACTTCAAACACCCCGTAGTACCGGTAGTTCAGCGCGGCGACGCCGAGCACTCCGGTGGTGCAAAGTACGGCGGGCAACAACAGCAGGGCGATTTTCGCAGCGCGGGCCTGCCCGAGGCGCCCAATGACCGTCAACCCATAGAGCAGCGCGACCCCCGCGCCGGGGAGGATCCAAACTCCTTCCTCGCGGGTGGTCCAGAACGCGGCAAGCGTCACGCCGAGTCCAACGGACCACGCCGCGAGATCCCGGGGCCGGCGATCCAGACGCAGGAGCATCGCGATCACGCACGCCAAGGCGACCGTGGTCAGCGAGAAATAGATGCCGTCCCGCACGACCCACGACGCCACGGCGCTGTACGTTGACGGATCGAAGAGCAGTAGAAGAAAGAGCGCGAAACGGCCCGCGGGCGAAATCAGCCTGGGTCTAAGCGCCGCGATGAGCAGCCCGCACGCGAAGACGTGGAACAGTTGATAGGACAGGGTCAACGGGATGTTGAGGAGGAATACAGTGGCAATCCAGATCGAGAAGAACGGTCCCTTGACCAGGGTGAACCGGTTGTACTCCCCTAGCCAGTCGCCGTTGAGTATTGAATCGGCCAACACGAGGAAGAGGCGATCGTCTGCCTGGGCATTGCCGGCGGCGCGCATCCCGAACGCAAGTACCAGCCAAATCTTGACCGCGATGGCGACGACGCAGCACATGAGGAGGACTCTTCGCCTGGCGCGTGTCGGGGGAGGGCTGGCGGGGCCGAGATCGGGCGCGGCTGACGCCTGTCCGGCTTCGACCGCCTGGGACGGATTCACGGGGCGGTGTCCTGTAGCCAGCGGTCGTGAATGATCGCGGGCACGCGCTCCAGTTGGAATAGCGTGCCGATGATCTCGGTGGCGTCGCCGCTCCGCGCCGCGAATCCCTTCTGACCGCGCATGTCGGCCTCGACGGAGTTCGGGTTGTAGAACTCCCACACGACGTCCTTGTTCGGGGTGACTTCGAACGAACGGCCTTCGTCGCTCGACACGATGAGTGTGTTGCCGTTCGGGAGCCGTTGCGCGAGGCTGGAGAAGCGGGAGTAGAACTCGCCATATTGCTCGGTTCCGGCGAATTTCCATACGGGCTCGCACTCCGGGAAGGTGAACTCGATGACGGCGGAGGCAGCGTCCCTCGGACCGATGTAGCGTTCGCCGTTGCTGAAGAGCAGCCAGTTGCCGTCCGGCAGAAACGTCGGTTGGTGGATGCCGCGCTTCCACGGCCCGAACCAGTTCCAGACGACACGTTCCTGTTCGAGATCGATTATGAATACGTTGCGGTGAATGGGTGAAGAGAATACCGCGCGACCTTTATCGAGTAAGGGCGAGATACCGGCCAGTGAGCCGTCGAACACCTCGATGGTATTGGTATGGAAGGCTTCGAAGGGTATACGCGACTCGGGGTCCGCCATGCGCAGCACGTTTTTAATCTGGTCGGTGATTGCCGTCTCCCACTCGGTATTCCGAAATGCGTTGTAGATGGAGAACCGCTTGATCCTGCGTCCGTCCTTGTCATACATGACGATGGTGTCGTCGAACACGTCCGTCGTGGGATGGACCTCGGGGATGGGGGCGATGTGGCGGCCGATGGTGTACAGGTTGCCCGCCGCGTCGACGTCGAGGTCGTGGTGAAGGAGTTCGGCCGCTTCCGAATGCCAGAGCAGCTTGGAGTTTCGATCGAGTCTGACCACACCGTAGAGGTTCACCAGTGCGTAGAGGTCGCCGTTGTCGCAGAGGTAGACGCGGCGGAAGTAGTCCTTGGAGTTCTCGACCGGGTACAGCGCCTGCGCGTCGAACGACCACGTGTGCAGCAGGGTGCCCTGCATGTCGATCAGGAACGCTTCCGGACCGTGCCCGGAGATGTAGAGGTTGTAGCCGGGCTGAGCACGTGTCTCGTCGAATCGGGTGACGCCGGTCTGATCGGGTTTTTCCTCGTACCCGGCGAGATAGCCCACCGCTTCGAGTGCCTCGCGAGTCGCCGCATCGATGGGGTCCGATTCGGTCGCCTGTTCCAGGCTAGTTGCAGGTGGCGACGACGGAGCGGAGTTTGGTTCGCCGGGTCCGCATCCGGCCACGATGGCCGCGAGCGCTGCGGCGATCCCCAAACGTGTGCGCGATGTGACGCGGCGGAATCGCGGGCCTCTCATGCGGTGACCTCCCGCAAGGCGGGCAGAATCGACACCACTCCGATGGCGTAGACGGCCAATGCCACCCACGCGACGCCGGAGAAACCGATGCTCATGGCGAGTAGGACGGCCAGCACGGTGCTGAGGACTGAGCCGATTCCGTTCGCCGCCCATGCCCAGGGCACGAGCCTGGGGGATTGCCGGCGGAGCAGCTCGATTCCGGTGGTGAAGTACATGCCGAGGCAGAGGCCGATAGGGAACTGAAGGGCGGCCGTGACGGCGATACGGACGCTCAAATCCGCGCCGAGGCTGGCCTGCCGAATGGCGGGAAGGAACGCGGTCTCCGCGAGAACAAGGAGGGTGGTCACGCCGAACAGACCCAATAGGAACCTTCGGAGCGGCAATATCCAAAACCGGCGGCTCAGTGCGGCGCCCAGCGCGGTGAACACGAGCAGGGAACAGACCGTGACGGACAAAGAATAGGTCGGATAGCCGAGGAGCAGGACGTATTTCTGCACGAAGCTGATTTCAATCAGCATAAAGCCGATCCCCAGGCTCAGGAAGTACACGAGAAACTGCCCGGCGTTCCGGCTTGAGAGATTCTCCCTCGCGCCGCGCAGCAACGGGAACAGGATCAGGATTGCTCCGAGCACGATCGCCTGTGCGAACATCAAAAGCAATACGAGTTGGCCGGTGGTGGACCCCGGATAGGCCCAAAGAATGCGCTCGCCGGTCCAGATGGTCCGCCATGGCAGGACATGATAGAAGAACGGTCGGTCATCGGTCGCGGGAAACACGTTCAGGGTTTGCTTGCGGAGCGCAGCGGGGAGTTCGGCGGCGGGAGTGTGGACGAGCGCGCTCATGGGAGACAGTTCCGGCTGGCCCGGAGCCACGTCCACGCGGAATCCGTTTCGCCCGGCGAAATCGCGCAGGATCTGGATTTCCTCTTCGGTGAACGGCGATTTCTTGATCAAGACGTCGCCAAGCGTCGAGCCGATCACCGAGGCGTTGGGCGAATACTCGGTTACGGTGAGCGGCGCGGGTTCGCCGTCCCGTTTCTCGGCAATCTGCTCCTGGGCAATGAACGCGATGTGGCGGTGGGCGTCCCGAATTCCGCGTTTCTCGAGCGACCGGCGCGCGGCCAGCGCGAGACGGGTGGCCATCGCGGGCGGGATGGTCTCCTGATCGTAGATGAGGTCGCCAAGCACAAAGGACAACACACCGTCGTCGCGCAATTGGCGGAAGTAATCGTCGAAGGCTTCGACGGTGTAGAGATAGCTCTCCGCGAGCACGTAGGCCCCGGTGGACTGCGCGCTGAAGGTGTCGGTCATCGTCACCTGGATCAAGTCATACGCCTGGTCGGAGTGGGACCGGACATAGTGGCGGCCTTCGGCGGCGACGAGGTTCAACTCGGGTCGGCGGAACTCGCCGTTTGTCCACTCCGAGTACCGATTCCGCAACACGTCGACGGTGATCGGTTGCAACTCGACGGCTGTGACCGATCGCGATTCACGGCGCAGCGCATTGAGCACGTCGATCCCGCCGCCGACGCCGATAATCAGCACAGCGGGCCGATCCAGAAGCAGATAGGGCGTGCGCAGAAGATGTTCGTCCAGCATCTGCATCGAGTCGGCGTTCTCGACGCGGTACAACGTACTGCCGTTGTGGCCGTCGTACTGGATGTTGTACCCGCCGGGACGAGGACCGCGATAGGACGGAGACACGCCGTTACCGGCCCAGAACGTGTAACCCTTCGAACTGCCTTCGTCCTTCACCACGTCCACGCGATTCACGGGACTCCACTGGGTGAAGAGGATTTCGGAGTCTTCACGTGAAAGTGTGAATCCCAGGGCCTTGCTGATCGTCGGCTTGAAATCGAGGATGCGGTCGCCGAATGGAACTGCGATCGCGGCGGCGGCGCTCAACGCAACCAGCGCGATCCGTAACCGGCCTGGACCGGCATAGGCGACTCCCGAAACGACGAACAATCCGACGCAGGCGATGGTGGCTTGCGGTCCCGTCAACCATAGCAGCGCGCCAACTGCAACCAGACACCCAAGCGCCGCACCGGCCAGATCGATCGCGTAGAGGCGGTTCGCGCGGGCCGTGTAGTGCGAGAGCGGCGCGGCGATCGCCACGCCGGCAAGGATGAATGGCACGGCGAGGATGGCGTAATAGATGCAGAGCCCCAGTGCGAACGTGACGGGATGGATGGTCATATCTTGCGGATTCAGGGGCCTGGGGCCGAGCGCGAAGAGGGCGGCCAGGAGCGACATTCCGGCCCCGCCCGCGCACCACGCGCAGAGGCGCGCGACTGATCGATTACGCCAGCCGGGAAACCCGGACAGCAGACTGCCCGCGGCGCCGAAGCCGAGCAAGGCCGTGCTGATGGTCAGATAGGCCAGGTGGTACCAGATGGTGAACGAGAAGATTCGCGTCAGCAGAACTTGGAGCATCAGGACAGCCAGCGAAATCAGAAAAATGCCGGCGTATGTCCCGTGCGGAATCCGAACATCGGCATCGACGGTCAATCAGTTCACCTTGAAAAAGTCTCGTGCAGAAAACAGGTTCCGGCGCTGGAGCCGGGAATTATACCGAATGGACGATGAAGGGGGAATACGGAGACGACGGAGTCAGTGAATGTAGCCGAGGGCTCGAAGCTCGCTCCGCTCCTCGTCGCTAAGCGGCTTTACGGGCTCGTTGGAATGCATCGAGGCGCCGGACGTCTTCCATTTGGCCGCCTCGCCGGCCATCAGCGTTCGGAATTTCAGGATGTTCTCGATGTCCTCACCGCCTTTGTCTGTGTTTTCGGAAACGTCGGTCGGATACAAATAGACTTCTTCGCGTGCGGAGAGGAACATCCTGTGGCGCTCTTCCTCGGTTTTGGCTTGCCACCAATTCCGGCCGCCTGCCATGAGGTGTGCCATGAGCTTGTCTTCCGGGACCCCCGGCTCGAATCCGCGGGATGGATTCCAATAGCCATACAAGGGCGATTCTGCGGCGTTCATGTGTGTGGTGGCGATGTATTTGCCGTCGTTATTCTGGATGGCGAGCATCGTCCAATTGAGTTGTTCTTGTGTCAGGTGGGAGGTCACGACCTGGCGCGGGTAGCCTCCGGCTGCGCCGTCCATCAGCGGTGTGAGGGTATATGAATCGGCGACGGCGGGATAGGGGATCCGCATCGCCTCAAGGACGGTGGGGAACAAATCGGCGAGCGCGACGAGGCTGGGCACGCGTCCCGACGGCGGATTCTTGCCGGGCAAGCGGATGATGAGCGGTACGTGCAGCATTTCGCGGTAAAGAACGGTTCCGTGCGACGCCAGGCCGTGCTCCCAGAATCCTTCGCCGTGATCGGATGTGATCACGATTATGGTATTCTCGAGCAGGCCCAGTTCGTCCATGCGCGCGAAAAGTTCACCGAGCATCGCGTCCGTATGCGCAATGCCACCGTCGTACAGGTCAATCATGTCCTGCCGTTTGGCAGGATCGTTTGAAATCACCATGAAGCCGGTGCCCGAAAAATCGTTCTTGCCGATGTCCACCGTGAATTGGACCGGATCGATCGGGTGCGAGGTGAACTTATTGGCGTATTGATCGGGTGCGATGTAGGGCCAGTGGATTTCGTAGGTGTGCAGAAACATGAAGAATGGTTGTTCCTGATACCGCTGCATCCATTCGAGGGCGCGCTGGAAGGTGTCTTGGGCGGTACCCCGCGGCGAGGGGCCGGACTGCTTGCCGTTGGAGTAAAGGTCGAAGCCCTGATGAAAACCAAGCTGCCCTCCGACGTAGGCACCCTCGGTGAAGGCGGCGGTGAAGTATCCGCTGTCGCGGGCGAGTTCGCCGAGTGTCGTCAAACTGTCCCGCACGCGCGGAGTGCTGAAGGCATAGGCACCATGGAGCGCGGGCGGCAAGCCGGTCATCATGGTCGTGTGCGAGGGGAGGGTCCACGAGCTGGGCGCAATGCACTCCTCGAACAGAAAGGCTTGCTTGGAGAAGACATCTAAATTCGGACTTGTTTCGCGTGCGTAGCCATACGCGCTCAGGTGATCGGCGCGCAAGGTGTCGAGACTGATCAACAAGAGATTAGGCGGCGTCTTCTCAGGGCGATCTGCAGCCGCGTACAGTATCGGGGCGGCCCAGCGTGCACCGGGATACAGTGCGCCGTCCGCGGACGATGCAAAGAACGAGAATGTCGCCTGTTGGCCCGCCCATTGTCCCACGTCCACGCTGGCTTCGATCCAATAGGTTTCGAGCGGCTTGGCGAAGCCGGAAGTCTCTAGTTCGCGCACGTAAACTTCGTGTGTCGCATCATCGGCTCTTATCGCCACCGAGAATGTCACCGTTGTCGACGCTTCGCCCTCGGCCGGTAGCGCACCGATTGCGAAATCGAGACGCCCATGCTTGGGGATGAGTACGGAATTGCTCGTATAGCTCGCGGCGGCAGGCGCGTCGCCGGATCCGCCTTCGGGAGGCATGGCGAGCACCGTGCGGTACTGTGTACCCACTCGCGCCTTGGTTTCCCCTCCTTCGTTCTCGGCGGTGAACCGATAAAGTAGTGGCCCCGCAGCGGGCGGTGTTGACGTGGCCGAAGCGGATGACGGCGTGGATTCCTCACCAACTGTCCGGGACGGACTCGGTGAGGACCCGGGACCGCGGCCGCACCCCGCGACCGAAAGCCATGCGGCCGCGGCAAAAATGACGACGATTCGCGGCGCGTGTCCGCGCCAGGCTGCCGGTCGATTAAGTGGTTTCGTCGTACTACTACAACTCAACATATCGCGCCTTAAGTTGCTCAATCTCTTCGGGGCTGAAGGTTCCGGCTACATCGGATTGGACGGGGCTCGCGTTCACAGTATCGCGAACTCGGCGCAACCGGTGCAAACAGTATTCGCGCGTAAACGCGATGGCTTTGGGTTCCGCCACGGAGCCTGTTCGAACGCGATCCATCAGTGGATCAGTGCAATTCTCGGGTCTATCGCGCGGTATTGGAACGAAAACGCGACGGGCAACGGCGGTGAGGACACCAGCCGCGCGCAATCAAACCAAGTTTTCATAAAGCGATTGGCTAAACGTTACAATACAGGGGGTTGTTTTTGTTGATTGTGATGACAGACGGTAACGTATGCGCGCACACAACATATTCTCTCGATCGTTGACTGCGATGGCATTGTTCCTTCACGCCGCCGCCATTGCGCAGTCCACCGATGGCGCGGCTACTCAAGCCGGAGTGACTTTTGCGCGGGACATCGCGCCGCTGTTGCAGGGCCACTGCCAGGACTGTCACCGCCCGGGGCAGTCCACTCCGATGTCGTTGTTGACGTATGCCGAAACGCGGCCATGGGCCAAGTCGATCCAGCAGAAGGTCGCGGCGCGCGAGATGCCGCCGTTCCATGCGGCGGGGAAAATCGGGCGATACGTGGGCGATCCGCGCCTCACGGACGCGGAAATCGCGTCGGTTTCGCGCTGGGTCGAGTCGGGCGCACCCGAGGGCGATCCGGCCGATCTTCCTCCACCCCGGTCGTGGAACGATGCCGAGTGGACTGGCGGTGAGCCCGACCTCGTTGTGACGATGCCGCGATACGACATCCGGTCGGACGGCATCGACGATAACGTAGACCTCTATAGCGACTACGTGTTTCCGGAGGACCTCTGGCTCCGGGCGGTGGAGGTTCGCCCGGCCAATCGAAGCGCACTGCATCACGCCAACGTGTTTCTCACGTTTGAGGACGAGACGATCCCCCCGGAGCGGTACTCGCGTGAGATGAAAGCAGATCTGATCGATCGGCCGCTATTGGTGCAGTGGTTGCCTGGTCGTTCGTTTGAAACCATGCCCCACGGCGAGGCGATCGTCGCGCGTGCGGGCCGGCATATCATGGTGAACTCGCACTACGCGCCGTCGACCGAGTCGCAGTGGGATGAAATGCAGATAGGCCTCTACTTCATGAACGGAACGATCGATACCGTGTCAGAGCATATAGCGATCAACGCGTTCGGCTTCCCCCGCCCGATCGAACCGGGCGAAACGGAGTATCGGCTCCACTTTCGCCGCGAGTTTGATGCCGACGTTACTGTGACTGCCTTTCACTTTCATATGCATTACCGGGGAAGCTCGGCTCGGGTTACGTTCCGACGCCCGGATGGCGTCGCGGTCGCCGGGATCGACGTTCCGCGCTACGACTTCAACTGGCAGCGCAAATACACCCTGTCGGAGCCCATTTCGCTGCCAAAGGGCACGGTGGCGAACGTTCGCCTGCTGTGGGACAACAGCGAATCGAATCTGCGGAATCCCGACCCAACGCAGCAGGTGCAATTCGGGCTGCTCACCACGGACGAGATGGGTGCCGCCTCGATCTGGTATCGCGACGCGAATTCGAAACTCGATCCGCCCGTCGCCGTGCGGGATGGACGCCGGGTGGAAACCCCCTAACAGGGCGCCTAGGCGAGCAGCTCGTTGGCGCGCTGCAGCCGTTCGCGGATGTTGATTCGCTGCGGGCAAGCGCGCGATGCGGAGTCGAGTGCTTCCGCATCGATCGCAATCGGCTCCAGCCCGCGATAGAGCGACTGCGCTTGGGGGAACTGGCCGTAACATTCCGCGTACATGAGATAGCGGAGGCGCTTGGCGATGTCCGCGTTACCTGCCACCCGCGATTCGCAGTGGTGGCTGCATCCCAGGCATCGTTCGCCCGAGGTGTACGCCGCGTACCGCTGAAGTTGCAAGAAATCGGCGGTGGCGAGTGGTTCCGGCGACTTTGCCGCCGCCGCGTTCTCGTCGAGCAGTTGGATGTTGGGCATGGATGACACGGCAGCGGAGATGCGTTCGTCCGCCCAGACGGCTTTCAGTTTCGCCTGTCCGAGCGTGAACTGCTGCGACTGGAAGCGTTGGACCGGCTCGCCGTCGGCGGGGACGGACGCCTGGGTCTTCATCGCGATGAGGCCGATGCCGGCCTTGTGGCAGGCGTCGATGGCCTTGTTCAATTCTAGGTCGCCATATTGCGCGAAACTGTAGCGGAACATGATCGCGTCGATTCCGGCTGAACCGATCTGGGCCGCGCGGTTCATGAGTTCAACGACGTTGCCCTCGTGGCAGGAGAAACCGAAGAAGCGGGTGAGGCCGCGGGCCTTGATGCGCTGGCCCATTTCGATGTACGAGGCGTCGAGCCGGCCAATCTCACTGATCCCGTGCATGAAGAACATGTCGAGATGGTCGGTCTGCAGGTCCGGGAGGAATCGTTCGAGGACTTTCTCGTAGGCGCCGGCATTTCCCTTGCCTTCGGGCATGAGTCCCTTTGACGTGATCCACACGGAGTCGCGGCCCA
>CAYUZD010000021.1:0-19319 GCA_964449475.1 uncultured Nitrospirales bacterium | reverse complement strand
GCTGGAAGTAGACGATGTAGTTGTTCTCGCCGCGCATCTGCCGCATCATCTGGATGGGCGACACCGGCGAACGCGGGATGTACGGCGTGTTGACGCCGATGACGCCGGCGACGCGCTTGGGGTGCAGGTGCGCCATCTGCCACACGACCATGCCGCCCCAGTCGTGCCCGCAGAAGACCGCCTGGTCGATCTTGAGCGCGTCGAGCACGCCGGCGAGGTCGCCGGTCAGGTGGTGGATGCTGTAGTCCTCGATCGCGGCGGGCCGCGACGTGCGGCCGTAACCGCGCTGGTCCGGCACGATCACGCGGAAACCCGCCTTCGCGAGCGCGGGGATCTGGTGGCGCCAGGAGTACGCGAGCTCCGGAAATCCGTGGCTGAACACGAGGGGGAATCCCTCGCCCTGCATGTACACCGCCATGCGAATCCCGTTCGACTCGATGTACTGCGGTTTGGGAAAACCGGCGGCCTCGGCCCTGGCGTAGATTGCCGGGTCAGCGTCGGCGCGCGCGACGCGCCCGCCCACGGAGGCAAACGCGCCGGCAGCGGCCAGCGCGCCGGTCCGCGCGAGAAATGTCCGGCGCGAGATTGGATCGGTCGAACGAACGTCGGGCGAGAGCGGCATGGCGGTCTCCTTCGTGACCCAGCGGAGCGGCATCGTACGGCGGGGGCGGCGCGGGAATCCAGTCCGAGATCGAACGCCGCGGGGTGCTTGAAACTCTGCGGAACTATTGCAGATAATTATTGACAAACATGGAGAGGGACGCACGTGCATCGGCCGGTGCCGGGAGCGAACGTCGAGCGCGCGATCGCCGCGTGGCGCGCCGCGCTGGGCGCCGACCGTGTCGATGCGAGCGCGGAGACGATCGGGCGCTACGCACGCACGACGCAGGCCGAGGCGCCGCGCCCGTCCTGCGTCCTTTTTCCCGCGAACACCGAGCAGGTGCAGGCGGCGGTCCGCGTCGCGTCCGATTGCGGCGTGCCCGTCTACCCGATTTCGTGCGGCAAGAACTGGGGCTACGGCGACGCCTGCGCGCCCGTGGACGGGACGGCGATTCTTGACCTCGGCTGGATGAACCGAATCATCGAGGTCAACCGCGAGCTGGCGTATTGCGTCGTGGAGCCGGGGGTCACGCAGGGCCAATTGTTCGACCATCTGCACGCAAATAACACGGGACTGTGGATGGACGCGACGGCCGCGGGCCCGGACTCGAGCCTGGTGGGCAACACGGCAGACCGCGGCTTCGGCCACACGCGGTACGGCGACCACTTTCTGACGTGTTCGGGCATGGAAATCGTGCTGGCCGACGGGCGCGTGCTCAATACCGGGTTCGGCCACTTTCCCGGCGCGCGCGCGACGCATTGTTATCCGTACGGCGTCGGGCCGTACCTCGACGGGCTGTTCACACAGTCGAACTACGGCATCATCACGAAGATCGGCTTGTGGCTCATGCCCGAGCCGGAATGCTTCAACTTTTTTTACCTACAGGCGAAGGCGTTTGAAGACTTCGCGCGGATCATCGAGCGGTTGCGCCCGTTGCGTATGAACGGGACGCTGACGACCGCCATCCATATCGGGAACGATTTCCGCGTGCTTGCGGGCAGCGGGAAGTACCCTTGGGAACTGACCGGCGGTGTCGCGCCGCTGCCGCCGGCGGTGCGCGAACGGCTCCGCGCGTCGTCTCGCGCGCAGGCGTGGCAGGGTTCCGGATCGCTCACGGGCACGCGTGCGCAGGTCCGCGCCGGGCGCGCCGCGCTGCGAAGGGCCTTGCGCGGCGTCGCCACGTTGCGCTTCGTAACCGATCGGCGGCTCGAACTTCTCGAATCGCTGCATCGCCTGCTGTCGGCCGCCGGCCAACGGGGCCGGCTGGAGCGCATGCTGAAGATCCTGCGGCCCAACTTCGATTTGCTGAAGGGCGTCCCGACGCGCGAGCCGGTCATGGGCGCGTACTGGCGCCTGCGGACGCCGCCGGATGCGCCGGGCGACCCCCTCGACTCGGGCGTGGGCCTCTATTGGGTGTCGCCCGTGATGCCCATGCGCGGCGAGGACGCGATGCGCGTGCTGAACCTGGCGCGGCCGATCTTCGAGGCGCACGGGTTCGATTTCGTGGTCAGCATGATCCTGCTCACGGAACGCTCGCTTGTGGCGATCATGAACATCGCGTTCGATCGGTCCGTCGCCGGCGAATCCGCGAAAGCGTCCGCCTGTTACGAGAAGCTGGTGGACGCGCTGCTTGAAGCCGGGTACCCGATTTATCGATCGGGCCTGCAGGGCATGCCGAAGATCCGCGCGCATGGCTCGACGTTCTGGGACGTGGTGACGGAGATCAAGAAGGCGCTCGATCCGAACGACATCATCGCGCGCGGGCGATACATCGCGCCGCTGGAGTGATCTCAAGCGCTGGGCGCGGTGTACTCGAGCAGCTCGGCGATCGCGTCGAGGATTTCGTCCTGGTCGAACGGCTTGGCGATGACGCGGTTCGCCTCGGCCTGCACGGCTTCGCCCATTGTATCGATGCGCGGCGTGCCGGACATCGCGATGATGCGGACATCGGGCGACCGGCGGCGGATCTCCTCGATCACGTGGACGCCGTCCGTGCGCGGCATGATCAGGTCGGTGATCACGAGGTCCGGCTGGACGGATCGAAACAGCTCGAGCCCGCGCTCGCCGCTGTCGGCGGTCGCGACCTCATAGTTCGCCGTTTCCAGGATCTCCCGGAGGACGGAGAGCATGAGATCGTCGTCATCAATGACCAGAATCCGATCCATGCGGACCCCCGTTCGGAGCGCCATAATGCGCCAAGTGAACTGTACCCCGTAGTCAGAAAATGCCGCAAACCCGGAATGATCTCGTCGCTCATAACCCGTTTTGTTTCAATTACTTAAGGAGAATGCGTTGAATTTGACTGGTTGCTTGAACCGATGCTCCGCGTGGCATTTCGCGACCTTCGCGCGAACGAGACGACTCGACCGTTGCTACTCTATTTGATCCCGCGTGACGCTTCGCGCGAACATGCGCCGAGGACGCTACCCAAGGGGATTCATGCCAACTTCGACCTCGCTCAGTCATGCCAAGTGCGCCGAGGCGGCGCAGGTGTGTGCGTGTTTCAATTTGCGCAAAGCGTCGCGCGCGGTGTCCAAACTCTTTGACGACACGCTCCAGCCGATTGGGCTGCGGTCCACGCAGTTCGTGACGCTGCTCGCGATATTTCTGAACGAACCCATCGGCCTCTCGGCCCTCTCGCGCGAGATGGTGGCGGACCGTTCGACGCTCACGCGTAACCTGAACGTGCTCGAACGCGAGGGCGTGATTCGGTCGAAACCGCTGCGCGGCCGCGCACGGCTCTATTCATTGACGGACAAAGGCCGGCGCGTGCTGGCGGACGGCGTGCCGCTGTGGGAGAAGGCGCAGTCCCGATTCGTCGAACAACTCGGCGCGAAGAACTGGTCGGGGATGCTGTCCGGGCTGGATGCGGCCGTCCGCGCGGCGAAACAGGCGTAACTCGCGTTTCTTCCGGAGGTCATCACGATGTCGCGTTACTCGTTGTGTTTCGCGTGGGCCGTTCTGTTCACCGCTTGCCCGCGGGCCGACGCCGACCCGGACGCGTTCTCGCGCCAGGTCGAGATCCGGCGCGACTCCTTCGGCGTGCCGCACATCCTCGCGGAGACGGAGGAGGCCGCGGCCTTCGGGTACGGGTACGCGGCGGCGGAAGATCACGCAGAAGACATCGCGCGGCTGTATCTGAAGGCGAGATCACGCGAGGCACGCTACTTCGGGCCCGCGTTTGAGAAGGCGGATGTGCGGAACCGTCTGTTCCGCGTCCACGAGGCGGCCGAGGCCGGGTTTGCGGCGTCTCCGGAATGGATGCAGCGGATTCTCGATGCGTATGCGGCAGGATTCAACCGGTACGTCGAGAAAAACCGCGCGAAACTTGCCGAATGGGTCGAGCCAATCACCGGGATCGACGTGCTCGCGCACGCGCGGCGCGTGGTGAACATCGAATTCGCGCTGGACGATTCCGCGATTGACCTGATCCCGGGCGAAGAGGAAAGCGGCGGGCCGCAGCCCGGCTCGAACATGTTCGCGATCGGCAAGGAACGCTCCGCGTCGGGCCACGCGCTGCTGGTGGGCAATCCGCACCTCGCGTGGTCCGGCAGCCAGGTCTGGCACGAGTGGCACGTCACGGTGCCGGGCGAGCTCAACATGCACGGCGCGTCGCTGATCGGGTTCCCGGGCATCAATCTCGGCTTCAACGATCGGCTCGGCTGGTCGCACACGGTGAATCCGCACGACGCGAGCGATTTGTACGAGTTGACGCTCGTCCCGGGCGACCCGGAAAGCTACCTCTACGACGGCCAGCCGCGTAAACTGACCCAGCGCGACGTGACGATCGAGGTGTTGGAAGACGGGAACGTCACGAAGAAGACGCACACGCTGCGCTACGCGCACCTCGGCCCGATCGTGGCGGAGCGCGAAGGCAAGGTCTACGCGCTCCGCACGCCGAACTGGGACGAATACCGCATGCTGGAACAGTGGCACCGGATGACGAAGGCACGCACGCTCGATGAGTTCCGCGCGACGCTCGACCTCCAGGGCATCCCGATGTTCAACATCGCGTATGCCGACGTCGAGGGCAACTGCTTCTACATCTGTAACGGCCGGTTCCCGGAGCGGCCCGCGGGGCCGGATTGGGCCGGCATCGTGCGCGGGGACACGTCCGCGACGGCGTGGAAGGGCGTGTATCCACCGTCGCGCCTGCCGCAATTGCTGAACCCGGCGGGCGGCTACGTCCACAACAGCAACAACGCGCCGTGGTACACGAACCTAGGCGCGTTGATCGACAAGTCCACGTTGCCCGCGGACGTGATCCCCGACGACAACGACCTGCGGTCGCAACTTGGGCTCAGCCAGATCGACGGCGACACGTCAATCACGTTCGAGGAAGCGCTCGCGTACAAACTGACGCCGCGCCTGCTCAGTGCGGACCGCGTGAAGGACGATGTGGTGCGCCTTGCGCGCGGCAAGACGGTGGGCGGAAGACGCCTCGACGCGGCGGCGGACCTGCTTGCGGCCTGGGACGGCACGACGAAGCCGGAATCGCGCGGCGGCGTGCTGTTCATTGAATTTGTCGATGCGTACCTCGCGCGGACGAAGACGCCCTTCACGCACCCTTGGGATCCCGCCGCGCCGATGACGACCCCGCGCGGCATCGGGGACGCTGACGCGGCGGTCGCGGCGCTGGCGGCGGCGTGTACGAAGGCCGAGAAATTGTTCGGGGCGATCGACGTGCCTTGGGGGGATGTCTACCGGCTGCGGATTGGCGGCGTGGACGCGCCGCTCACGGGCCAGGACGGGGACTACGGTGCATACCGCGCGATGTATTTCATGCGCGACAAGGACAACAAGATGGTGGCGCGCGGGGGAGACAGCTACGTGTTCGCGGTCGAGTTTTCAGAGCCGATCCGCGCGGTCAGCATTCTGCCTTACGGCCAGACCTTCGAGGCCGCTTCGCGTCACGACGACGATCAGGCGGCGATGTTCGCCGCGGGCGAGTTCAAGCCGGTGTGGTTCAGCGAGGCGGACCTCGCGCCACACATCGAGCGGACGTACCGGCCCTAGCGATTCATTTCGTCAAAGACTTTCTGTAGCGGGGCCGTCAGCGCGTCCTGTTGCTCCGGCGTGATCTCCGGCGCGGCCTTCGCCAGCATGGATTTGAAATGAACCTGGCCTTCGGGCTCCGCCGGGAACCCGATGTTGCCGTTTGGGCCGTTCGACGTGGCAATTACCTCGCCGTCCTCGCCGACGAAGGCGAACCACGGCACGCCGCCGCCCTCGCCCTTCGAAAGCCGGTTGCGTAGCGCCTGACCGTTCGTCATGCGTTCCTGATCGATTGTGAGCACCACGAAATGCGGTTCAAGAATTTGCGCGATCGATTCCGTGTGCAGGTACGCGTCCAATTTCCGACACCAGCCGCACCAGACGGTTGAGAAGTCCACGAAGACCGCCTTGCCCTCCGCCTTCGCGCGCGCAACGGCGGACTTCAGTTCGACTTCGGCGTCGAGCGGTTGCGCCTTCCACTTGTTCAGGAACCCGAGCACCTTCGCCGGGTCGTGGCGATCACCAATTTCGAGCGCGCCGGTTTCCTGATCGGTTAGTTTCTTGCCGCTTCCATCGAGCACGGTCAGATAGGGCACGCCTTCAAAATCGACGTCCATCGATTTGGCCAGCGCTTCGTTCGTATTCGAGTCGATCATCACGACTTCGTACTCATATTGAAGGACCTGCGCGATTTCCTCGTTCGTCGAGAACAGGTCATGCAGCTTGTAGCACCACCCGCACCAGTTCCCGCCCCACTGGATCAGCACGCGGCGGTTGTCGGCGCCGGCTTTCGCGACGGCGGCCTCGATCGCGGCGCGCGCGTCCATCGACTCGTCGTAGATTGGTTCGCGATCCGCACCGGCGGCGACAGGCGCGACGGCAAGCGTGAGTGCGAATGCGATCAACAAGACCTTGCGGTGCGTGAAGCGAGGTTGCATGGCGGGACCCTCCGAAGGTGGGTTGACGGGCCGTGACTGGAGGTCGAACAACGGACTATCAGTATAGGCCCGTTGGCGGGATTTGTCGCGGGCGGGCGGCGAAATCGTTCCAAAAAGGGTATGCGTCTCGCGGATCGGCCTTGCCAGTTTTCCCGGGCCTTCCTATACTGTCCCGTTGTGCCTGTCTGAAGGAGTGTTGGCGATGTTGTGAACCTGCGCGCGGCCCGGAACGCGAGCCCACGCGAACGGAGGAATGTGCCATGACCACCGATTACGCGAAAGTCCGCAATGTGGGAATTGTAGGTCACGGGGGGACGGGGAAGACGTCGCTCATCGAGCACCTTCTTCATCTCTCCGGGAAAACGCCGCGGCTGGGTTCGATTGAACAGGGCAATACCGTGGGGGACTACCTCCAGGAAGAGATCAGCCACAAGCACACCGTTGCGCTCAAGCTCATGCACACGGACTGGAACGGGTCGCGCGTGCATTTCGTGGATCACCCGGGCTACCTCGATTTTGTCGGCGAACTCGCCGCGTCATCCCCGTTGTTGGACGGACTCATCATTGTTATCGACGCGTCTTCGGGGCCTCGGGCGGGGTCGGACATGGCGATGGCGTACGGGCAGAAATACGGCCTGCCGCGCGTGATCTTTCTGAACAAGCTGGACGGCGAGAACATCGATTTCGATGCCGCGGTTGATGCGATCCAGGCGGCATACGGCAAGGAATGCGTGCCGATCGCGGTGCCGGATGCGACCGGGTCGGGGCTGCACAGCGTGGCATCGGTGCTCAACGGCGTGTCCGGGCCGCTCCAGGCACGCATCGAGGCGATTCGCGCGGAGATGATGGACTCGGTCGCGGAATCCGACGACGCGCTGCTGGAGAAGTACCTTGAGACCGGTGAGTTGTCGCACGAGGACTTCGAGCGGGGATTGAAAGCGGGGATCAAGTCGGGCCATATCGTGCCGATCGTCGCCGGGAGCGCCGCGAAGGACGTGGGGCTGCGCGATCTGCTCGATCTCATCGTCGCGGAGTTCCCCTCGCCGCTCGAGCGGGGCGTGCGCGCGCGGAACGGCGCGCCGGAGCCGGTCGAGTTGAAGGTGTCGCCGGACGAGCCGTTTGTCGGCCAGGTGTTCCGGTCGGTCGTCGATCCGTTCGCGGGCCAATTGACACTGTTCCGCGTGTTGACGGGCACGTTGCGGTCCGATTCGGAGTTCTTCAACGTCACGTCCGGAAACAGGGAGCGGACGGGCAAGATCTACTTCCTGAACGGCAAGGACACCGAAGTCGTGGACGAAGTCGGGCCGGGCGACCTTGCTGCGATGACGAAACTGAAATACACGCGGTTCGGAGACACAATCGCGGCGCCCGGCGTGCTGTGGAAGCTGCCGAAACCGGAATTGCCGGAATCGCTCGTGAAGCGCGCCATCGTCGCGAAGTCCCGCGCGGACGACGACAAGATCGGGGAGGCGCTGAACCGCCTTGCCGAAGAAGATCCGACCTTCTCGCACTATCGTGACCCGGCGACGCACGAGCACATCATCAAGGGTATGGGCGAGATGCAGCTCGAGATCCTGATCGAGCGCATGGCGTCAAAGTTCAACGTACACGCCGAGATGAAATTGCCGAAGGTAGCGTACAAGGAGACCATCAAGGGGACGTCCAACGTGCGCGGCCGGCACAAAAAACAGTCCGGCGGCCACGGGCAATACGGCGACGCGCACATCCGATTTTCGCCGAACGAGCGCGGCGGGGGCTTCAAATTTATCGACAGCATCGTCGGTGGTGTGGTGCCGCGGCAATACATTCCCGCGGTCGAGAAGGGCGTCATCGAGGCGCTCGAACGCGGGGTCATCGCGGGGTATCCCGTCGTGGACGTCGTCGCGGAGTTGCACGACGGCTCGTATCACGACGTGGACTCGTCGGAAATGGCGTTCAAGATCGCGGCGCACCTGGCGGTGCACGAGGGCATCCTGCAGGCGCGCCCGTGCCTGCTGGAGCCGCTAGTGGAGATCTCGGTCACCGTGCCGATGGAGTTCATGGGCGATATTACCGGCGACATGAGTTCGCGGCGCGGGCGCATCCTCGGGATGGACGCGGACGGCAGCGGACACCGCGAGACGATTCGCGCGTGCGTGCCGGAGGCGGAGATTCTGCGGTACTCGACGGACCTGCGCAGCATGACGCAGGGCCTGGGCACGTACACGCTGAAGTTCAGCCACTACGAGGAAGTGCCGGAGAACGTCGCGAGGCCGCTGATGGAGGCCTACGAGAAACAGCGGGCGGCGGGCCACAGCCACTGACCGTCAGCCGGCGGCGGAGAACGACTCCAGTCTGTCGCGGAACGCGGTGAGCGAGTCGACGCAGTGCGCGCCGGCGGCCTCCAGTTCCGCGCGATGGCGGGACGCCGCCACGCCGCCCAGGACAAGCTGGACGCTCTTGGGCAGCATGCGCCGCAGGTCGTGGATCTCGCGCGCCACGACGCCGTTGTCCCCGAGGAACGCCACGCTCAGCGCCACGGCGCGCGCGCCGGTCTCCCGCACGGCGCGCGCGATCTCCGCGCTCGGCAGGTTCGCGCCGAAATAGACGTCGCGCCATCCGTGCATCGCGGCGACGAGCGCGGCGAGTTGCGCGCCGATCTCATGCTGCTGGCCGGACGGCGTCGTAACGACGATGACGGGGCCGGGTCCCGCTTCAGGGTAGGTCGCGCGGACGTGCGCGAGGAAGCGGCCGACGGTCGCGCTCGCGAGGTGCTCGTGTGCGACGCGAATGCGGCCTTCATGCCACTCGTTGCCCACCCACCGCATCAGCGGCGCGACAACGTCTTCCAGCGCGCGCAGTTGAGGCAGCGCGACGGATGCGTCGAGCAGCGCCTGCTCGAGCGCCGGCGCGTCCATCGCGGCGACGGCATCGCGGCAGCGCGCTAGAAGCGCTTCGGGCGACTCGTCGGAAGCGGCGGGTTTGGCGGAACGCGTGGGCTGTCGCGCGGACGCGGTCCCCGACGCCCCGGACGCCGCGGCGAGCGTGCGCAGCTCGGACTCGGGCAGCGTGGCGATGTGTCCAATCGAGTGTCCGGCGCCCGTGATGACTTTGAGCAGCCGGAGGCGCTCGATGTCCGCGTCGGAGTACAACCGGCGGTTCTTGCCCGTCCGGACGGGCTTGACCGCGCCGTACCGCCGCTCCCAGACGCGGATGGCGTGGGTGGAAAGACCGCTGCGCTTTGCGACGTAATTGATGGGGTGTCGCGGTTCGGTCGCGTCCAATTCGAGTCCTTCCTGACAAAGTTCTGTCTAAATTAAGTCTATCAGGAAACCCGCCGGATCGAAAGTGAACGGCGTCCCCGTGCGAAACTGGGGACGCCGAAGATTACGCGCCGAGCGGTCCTATTCGTGGCCGTTCATCACCTTGTCCATGAATGCCATCTGGTCCGCGAGCAAGTGCGTACCCGCGCGGACGGAGTCGCCGAGTTCGAGGTAGTTCTCCGTTGCTGAGTCGAACGCGGGCCACTCGGGCAGCCCCTCGCCGTTGGGGTTCCCCGTCGTCGCGAAATTGATCCAGTAGCGATGCATCGCGTCGGAGAGTTTCGCGTCGGTTTCGTTGTAGCCGCGACCCGGATCGAGGTTCGCGAAGGCATATGCGATTTCGGCGGCGTGGAACGCGCGATTGTAGTCGCTGCCGGGAACGGGCGGAATGCGCGTGAAGAAATAGCGGTACGCGGGCTGGTTGACGGTCTTCATGCCGCGCGCCCACGCGAGCATCTGCCACGTGAACGATCGATCGCGCGTGGCGGCGAGAAACGCGCCGGCGGCCTCGGCGTCGGCGGACGCCGGGTACACGCGGAAGAACTCGTCCTCGAATCCCGCGTACTGCCGCGCGACCATGGCCTTGAGACCGTCGAGCTTCGTGGGCACCATCGCGCGCGGCGTCAGCGTCGTCATTTCGTCGGCGTTCGACCCGACGATCACGGGCACGGCGTTCTGTTGTCCCTTTGCGAAGATCGTGCGGACCTCCTCGGGGAACACCCAGCCGTCCACGTTACCCCGCGCGCCGTATCCCGCGCCGGGCTTGAAGAACACGTCGATGATCTGTTCCGCCGACACGCTTCGCATTTCGGCGACGTCGTCCGCGCCGATGGCCGCGGCGAACTTCTCGCCGGTAGACTCCGCGGAGGGTTGATCGCCGTTCTCGCGGCTGAGGTACACCATTGGGCCGAAAATGCCGCCGGACTCGCCGATCGCGCCGTGGAACAACCCTTTGGCCAGCGGCGACGCGACCAGCGCGCACACACTCCACGACCCGGCCGACTCGCCGAAAATCGTCACGCGGTCCGGATCGCCGCCGAATGCCGCGATGTTGTCCCGCACCCACACGAGCGCGGCGATCTGATCGAGGGTCCCGTAGTTTCCGGAGGATCCGTTCGGCGATTCCGCGGTGAGACCGGGATGCGCGAGATACCCGAGCGGCCCGAGGCGGTAATTGATTGTGACGAGCACCACGCCGTGCTTCGCGAAATTCGATCCGTCATACGTCTCGACCGCGCCCGACCCGCGCGTGAGCGCGCCGCCGTGGATCCAGACCATGACCGGGCGTTTCTCGTTCGGTTGCGCCGCGGTCCACACATTGAGACAGAGACAGTCCTCGCTCTGCGGGCGCGGCGGCCGATAGTACATCGACTGAGGGTCGTACGGCGCCTGCGGGCAGTCCGGACCGAATTCCGCCGCCTCACGGGTTCCCTGCCAAGGAACCACGGGATCGGGCGCGGCCCACCGCAGATCGCCCACGGGCGGCGCGGCGTAGGGGATACCCTTGAACACCCGCACGCCGCCGGACTCGGTCCCGCGAATCGATCCACCGGTGACCGTCGCGGACGGCCCCTGTGCGGCCGCCAGTGAACACAGCTCAAATACCGCGAGCATTGCGAATATGCGAATCATGTGCGGCTCCTCCGTACCCGGTCCTCGGGCAGCGTCGTCCGGCAGTCTACTCTGCATCCGCCGAACAGACAACTCGTTTCCACGGGGACGTTGCGCCTCCTTGTCCGGGCTTGTTACCGTGTTGGGCATGGTTTTTCGTCACCGATACCGCATGCTCGCCGCCGCGATGGCGTGTGCCGCGACGCTTTCGGCCAGTGAGGCGTTCCCGCATTCTCTGACCGTGCCGTTCTTCCGCGACGACGGCGGGGTGATGGGGACCACCGGGCCAACCAATGGCGGCGCGGGCGTCATCACGGTGAGAAACACACGCGATACGCCGATCACGATGTATCTCGTGTACGGGCAGAAGGACGGCGACGGCGGCACGCAGATTCAGCAGGCGGTACCGTACACGATCGTCGGCAAGGGCTGGGCCCAGTGGCGTCCCGCAAAGGACGACGCGGCGGAAGGCGCGGGGCGGGATGTGCCGAATATGCTGCCCGGTCTCGGCGACTTCGGGAGTGTCGTGATTTATTGGACCGGCGGCGATAGCATGACCGGCGCCTTGATCGGCCGCTACGCCGAGTACTCGTCGCGCGGATCCATGATGCACGTCCTTCTCGAGAACCAATAGCGGCGACGCATGGCCCTCCGAGCTGCGACGCGATGGGCCGCCGTACTCCTCAGTCTAGGTGCCGCGGCACCTGTCCCAGGCGACGGTGCACCGGATCGCGCCCGATTCCAGCAGGTGCGCGAACTTCTCGATGAGTTCTCGCTGGTAACCGACGGCGCGCCGGCCGGCCCGCGCGACGTGATGTCCACACGAATCGAACCTCACCCTGAACCGGGCATCGCCGTGCTGAGTTATCGCCGCGCGTCCTACGCGGACGCCGGCTCGCTCGCCACGGAGCAGATTATCCAATACACGGTGCGCCTGGGCTCGCTCGATCCGGGCAGCGTGCGGGCCCAAGTTTGGCAGGGGTTCAACGCGGGCGAAACGTTCTGGCTTGTCCATGCGACCACGCGCGGCGGCGACGAGTTTGTTCCGTATACCAACCTGTTTCAGCGGCGGCTCGAGGACGGCACGATCGACTCCACGAGTTCGCGCGGCCGGGTCCGCGAGGTCGTCATCGGTTACTTCGCCACGGAGGAGTCTGCGCGCCGGCTGGCGGAGTTGTTCCAGGGCATGCTGGAGGACCTGGCGCCCGCGACGTCAGACGTCTAGCCCGATGCTGCGCATCAGTGCGAGCGCGTTGCTGCGCTCCACGACGCCCGGCCGCATCGCGTAGTCGAACACGAGCCGGCCGTTCTCCAGGTGGTCCACGAAGTGGACGTTGCGTCCGCGTCCGCTGAGTTCCTCCGCGATGCCGGTCAACGCGAGGTCGTGCGTAGTGACCAGCCCGATCGCGCCCGCATCGACCAATCCGCGCAAGACGGCCGCGGACCCAATCCGGCGATCGTGGGAGTTGGTTCCGTGCAGGACTTCGTCGATGAGAAACAGCACCGGGATCGGTCCGCGGGCAGCGTCCAGAATGGCCCGCAACCGTAGAATCTCGGCGTAGAAGTGCGACGTACCGCGCTGGATTGAGTCCACGATGTGCATCGACGCGCCCACTTGCAGCGGCGAGAGGCGCAGCGAATTCGCGCGGACAGGAGCGCCGCACAAGGCGAGCACGGCATTGACGCCCACCGTGCGCAACAGCGTGCTCTTGCCCGACATGTTCGATCCGCTGACCATCAGGAGGCTCGTTGCGCGATCGAGCGTGACGTTGTTCCGGACGCATCCCGCGCGCGGCAACAGCGGGTGGCCCAGGTCCTCGCCGCGGAACTCCGCCGCGCCCTCCGCGATATCGGGATAGGCGTCCTCCGGGTGCTCGTACGCGTATCCGGCGAGACTGCATAGCGCCTCGAATTCGCCAATCGTGGCGAGCCACTGCGCGACGCGCGCGCCGTATCGCGCGCGCCACCGTTCCATCGCGAATGCAAAGTGGATGTTCCAGAGCAGGGCGATCGCGAACGGCGCGAAGAGCGCGTTTCGCTGCGCCTCCTGCCACGTGCTGAGCTTGGCGAGCGCGCCGATGGCGGCCGATGCAGTGCGGCCTTCGGTGCGCAGCGCCTCCTGCAGCGCGCGCAGCCGCGGCGCGTGTACGCGCGCCTCCTCGATGTGCCGCGCGACCCGCGCGAGGATTTGCAGGTCCTTGAGCGGCTCATCGCTCGCACGCAGGATGGTCAGCGTGCGGTCCTTTAGCCACCACTGCACGAGCAGCGCCGGCAACACGGGAATGAGGATCGAACGCGCGGCGATCAGGTCGAACATCCACGCGACGGTGGCGGCGGCCACAGCGAGCGTGACGGCAGACGCGAGGGCGTGCGCGGCGGTTCCCGGGAGGACACGCGGCGAATTTGCCCAATTGATCAACATGGCGGGACGCAGTCTCGGCCGGGCGTCTCCGCCGACGATCCAGAGGCGCTCCCGCAAATCGAGCGCGTCGGACAACTCGCGCCCGGCATCCTGCCGCTCGAGCACAGTGTCTCGCTGAGCCGGCGCGCAGAGCCACGCTGCCAGCGTCTCCTCGCCTACGCGCGTGCGCGCCGTGCACAACAATTCAAACAACGATCCTTCGCCGAAAATATCGAGGTCTTCGGCGTAGAGGTGGTCAGCGGGACGCAAATCGATTCCGGCACTGCCCCGGCCGGCCCATCGATCGGCGAGGCGCGACAACCCGTTCTCGTAGAACCGCACCGCCTGTCCGGCGTCGCGCGCCCGGCGCAAGGTCCACTCGTGCATCGCCACGAGATAGACGAACAGCGCGAGCGGCACGGCGAGGATTCCGAGCGGCCACTCGAGCGAACCGAACACAGTCCACGCGAGCGCCGCGCCGGCGGCAAACACGACAAGCCGGCCGTTGGCGTAGAGTGCGTCGCGCCGTTGCAGCGCGTTCAGCAGCGCGCGGCGTTGTTGCAGACGGCGTTCGTATTCGGATTGCGGCCCGGTCACGCGGTTGGCCTCTCGCGAGTCAGCGGCATTCTACGAAATTCGGCCGCCCACGGACGCAACGGGGCGATGTGGCGTCAGTTGACCTCGACGCCGACCAGACTGAGGGCCTGACGCAGGTCTTCGGGCGTGAAGGGCTTGCGCAGGCAGGTGGCCGCGCCGAGTTCGACGATGCGATTCGCGGTGTCGGCCTCGTATGCGCCCGTCATTGCGATGACCTTGGTGCTGGACGTGGCCGCGGACGATTTGATGCGGCGGCAAACCTCGAATCCGTCCACGCCGGGCAACAGCAGGTCCAGAAACACGACGGTGGGCTGGAACGTGCCGACCCGGTGGCCGGCGTCGAACCCGTCCTTGGCGACCGCGACCTCGAAGTGCCGCCCGGACCGTTCCAGGAATCGCTGAATAACGCCGGCAATGGTCTGTTCGTCGTCCACGACGAGGATGCGCGTTCCGTCTTCCTGCAACTCGACGTGAAGCGGGATGGCATTGTCCCGCAGGAACCGAATGAGGTCATCGCGGCGTATGCGCCGGTGGCCGCCCGGCGTCTTGAAGACCGGGATCCGGCCGGCCTCGGCCCATTTGCGGACGGTGTCCGGCGTGACGTGACAAAACCGCGCGACTTCGGACGTGCTGAACGACTGCTTGAGTTCCATAAGTCCTTACTGGTGCCATACTGCAGGCACAGCGTAAAACCCCCGGACCAGCCGGCGTATCCCCACTCGCGGCCAGGTTGCAGCAAACGCCTGGTAATGGCTGGAGCTGGAACCGGGAATCGAACCCGG
This sequence comes from uncultured Nitrospirales bacterium, assembly GCA_964449475.1. Taxonomy (GTDB): domain Bacteria; phylum Hydrogenedentota; class Hydrogenedentia; order Hydrogenedentales; genus VFKU01. The sequence continues at coordinate 4,092 of CAYUZD010000021.1, read as the reverse complement.
GACCTCATCATTACGAGTGATGCGCTCTACCGACTGAGCTATTCCAGCCAAAAGTGGTGGTGCCAAGGGCCAGAATCGAACTGGCGACACGCGGATTTTCAGTCCGCTGCTCTACCAACTGAGCTACCTCGGCACGAGCGCAAAGCTTAAGCAACCGACACGCGGTAAGTCAAACCCCGGAACGTCCGCCGGGGGTCTCCGCCGCGCCGGCGCCGTGCCGCCGATCGACGTGAACACCGCCCACTTCGTCGCGGACGCTGCGGCGGATGCGCGAGAGCGTGTCGAGGAGTTCCTGCGCGGAGCAGGGGTCGCGCGTCTCGCGCGCGGTCGTGCAGATCATCAGGTCGAGGTAGTCGCTCGGCCCTTCCATCACGAGTTCGCGCAGCCCCAGGTTCTCGCGCAGCCCCGGCTGGTGTTTGCGCCAGCTTTTGAGCAACTTGGCAGCGTACGAATCCGCGAGGTCCGGCGGCATCATGCACAGGAAGAACCCGCCGCCCATGTGCCCGACGAACCCGTCCGGCTCCGCGGCGTTTTCCATCGATAGCCGCAACGCGCGGCCGAGGTGGCGCAACGCCTTGTCGCGGCCGTCCGCGCCGGCTTCCTGCATTAGCCGGCGCAACCCGAGCAGCTCGACGTAGACCAGCGCGAACCGGTCCCCGCGCGTGATGCGGAGCTGCATCCGCCGGCGGGTCTCTTCGGCGTCAGGCAGTCCGGTCGCGGCGTCGAGGTACGACGCGCGGGCGGACGCATTCAGCATGCTGTTCACGCGCTGCACGATCTGACTGAGATCGATCGGCTTTGGAATGAAATCGTCCGCACCCTGCGCAAGACCATGTTGCACTTCTTCAGGGTTGTTCATACTTGAGAAAAAGACGATGGGCAGGTGAAACAATTCGGAGCTCCGGCGGACGTTCCGGCAGACGGAGAAACCCGAGACATCGGGCAGCATGGTGTCAATCAACAGCAGGTCGAGCGCTTCCGTGTCAATAATTTCCAGCGCGTCCTTACCCCTATGCCGGACCGCACACGTGTGCCCGGCGTCGGTGAGCGCTTTCGCCACCGCCTTGGCCGACTTATGGTCACCGTCTACGATGAGGATCTTCGCCATCGTCATTCCTTCGCCACGTGCTCCGGGCGAACTGTGCAGCGGGACTGCGGATTTCGGAATGCGTCGAGACGCGTAGTGGTGGGCGAGGAGGGACTTGAACCCTCAAGCCCTTGCGGGCAACGGATTTTAAGTCCGTCGTGTATGCCGTTCCACCACTCGCCCGGTCGTGGCGACGAGGGTACGCGTGAGATTGGAGGCGGCACCCGGACTTGAACCGGGAATACACAGCTTTGCAGGCTGCTGCCTTACCATTTGGCTATGCCGCCGGAGAGGAACCTCGTATGGTATCTCACGCCGCCGATATCGGTCAAAGACGCGCTGCCCTCCGTTGTCCGGTCTCATGCCGCGGATGCTCATCCGCGGCGTCTGCATGAATTAGTGCAACTACATCATTCTACAGTATCCCCGGAGATGCGCAACCGGTTCGCTCGCCCGTCGCGAATTCCGTAAAATAGCCGGTTCCCGGACGGGCGTCTGACCCTTACATACCGGGATTCCCATCGAAGGATACAGCCGGGAACGGAATTCATTCATTGGGCGAACGATTGTGACGCGGGATTACGACATTATCGTGGTGGGCGCTGGGCATGCGGGCGTCGAGGCGGCGCTGGCCTCGGCCCGGCTCGGCAAACGCACGCTTCTGGCGACGATGCAGCTCGACGCGCTCGCGAAGATGCCGTGCAACCCGGCCATCGGCGGCATTGCCAAGGGCCAGCTCGTGCGCGAAATCGACGCGCTCGGCGGAGAGATGGGCCGATGCACCGACCGGACGGGCATCCAGTTCAAGATGCTCAACCGGTCCAAGGGCCCGGCGGTGCACTCGCCGCGCGCGCAGGCCGACCGGCACGCGTATGCCCAGGACATGAAGTTCGTCTGCGACATGCAGCCGAACCTCGAACTCAAACAGGTGATGGTGGATGACCTCATCGTGCGGGAGGGCAGGGTTGAGGGCATTCGGACGGCGCTCGGCCAGGAGATCGGCGCGCGTGCGATCATCGTCTGCTCGGGCACGTTCCTGGGCGGCAAGCTTCACTTCGGGATGACCCAAGTTGACGGTGGGCGTGGCGGCGAGATGTCGTCCAAGAACCTGCCAGACACCTACCGCGCGCTGGGATTTCAGGTCGGGCGCATGAAGACGGGCACAGTCCCGCGTATTCACCGGCGCAGCATCGACGTGTCGCGGATGATGGAGCAGCCGGGCGACGACGACCCGCGGCCGTTCTCGTTCTCGACGCCGATCGAGACGTTCCGGCCGAAGAACGAGATGTGCTGGCTGACGTACACGAACGAACGTACCCACGACGTGATCCGGCGCAATCTCGATCAGTCGCCGTTGTACGCCGGCGTCATCGTCGGCATCGGGCCGCGCTACTGCCCGAGCATCGAGGACAAGGTGAACCGGTTCGCGGATCGCGAGGCGCACCGCGTGTTCCTCGAACCGGAGGGCCTCACGACCGCAGAGGTGTACGTCAATGGCCTGTCCACAAGCTTGCCGGAGGACGTCCAACGCGAGTATCTGCACACGATCCCCGGCCTCGAGCAGGCGGAAATCATCCGGCCCGGCTACGCGGTCGAATACGACTTCATCCCGCCGACGCAGCTCAAACCGACGCTCGAGACCAAGCTCGTCGAGGGCCTCTACCACGCGGGGCAGGTGAATGGGACGTCGGGCTACGAGGAAGCGGCCGCGCAAGGGCTGTACGCCGCCATCAACGCCGTCCGCAAACTCGACGGGGACGCGCCGGTCTTCATCTCGCGATCGGAGGGCTACCTCGGCGTGCTGGTGGACGACCTTGTTACGCGCGGCGTCATCGAGCCCTACCGGCTGTTTACATCGCGCGCGGAGTACCGGCTGCTGCTGCGGCACGACAACGCGGACCTGCGCGTCGCGAAGCATGGGTTCGCCGGCGAGGCCTTCATGCAACGCGTCCGCGCGAAGGAAGTCACGGTGGAGGCGGAGGTGCGCCGGCTCGAGAACGCGACGTTGACGCCGTCCGCGGAACTGAACGCCGCGTTCGCCGCTCGGGGGCTGGAACCGCTGACCGAGCCGCAACCCGCGGCGCGCGTCCTGCGCCGGCCGGAGGTCGCGCTCGCAGACATCTCGCCGTTCGCGCCGCCGCCGGGCGCGCTCGCGTTTGAGATTGCCGAGCAGGTCGAGATCCAGATCAAGTATTCCGGGTACATCGAACGCCAGCGGCGCGATCAGGAGCGGTTCGAGCGCGCGGAGAAGGTAGCGCTTCCCGAGGACCTCGACTATGCGAGCGTTCCCGGATTGCCCGCGGAGAGCCGGCAGCGCCTCAATGAAATTCGTCCCGTGAATTTCGGCCAGGCGGCGCGGGTATCCGGCGTGCGCGCGGCGGACATCGCGATTCTGCACATTTACATGGAGAAACGCCGCCGCGAACGCGCGGTGTGAATCACAAATTCCCCGGAGGGTTTGACAATCTTTCCGGGCCTTTGTTGCAATGGTTTTCCGCCGTTTCGAGGTCTTCCCGGCCGTTCGCGACGCGCGCAGGGAGATTCGGGTTGGGCGAGGATCGGCGGGACGTGTGGGATCTCCTGACGCTGGCGGTGTGGCTGGTGTTTTTCGGTATCGGGCTGGCGCCGGAACTGGCGTTCAACGGCATCCGCGAATACGCGCACGTCCGCACGTCCACTGCGCTCGTCAATTCGTCCGCGATCATCACGCTCGGATTCGCGGCCTACGTAGGGCTGTTCGCGTATCGCCGGTGCCGCGAGGCGGGACTGAGCGCGTACCTGTCGCAGGGCAAGGCGCTCGAAGTCGGACTCATCGCGCTCGTCGCTTTCCTCGAACTGCCCGCGCGCGGCACGGTGTTCCAGTCGCGCACGCTGGTGACCGTGCTGCTCGCGCTCGGCGAGATCCCCGACCGCTACCTGCAGGCCGTCGTGCTGTTTGTCGGCGCGAGCAAGCTGCTCGCGTGGTCGTACCTCGTCTCGCTGATGATTCGGTATCACGCGTTCGG
>CAYUZD010000020.1:0-19359 GCA_964449475.1 uncultured Nitrospirales bacterium | reverse complement strand
GGCCAGCGGCGTGCCGTAGGCCGCGGTCGCGATGAAGCACCCGCCGCCACCACCGCCGCTCGCGCGGGTGTCGATATCGCTACCGTCCAGTTCGGGGTCATTGACCGAGTTCGCGAACTCGGTGCTGCCGCCGCCGGCGGCGACGACGTTCAGATACTCGGACAGGTTCGTGTGGCCGTCGTTGTCGATGTCGCCCTCGGCTGAGAAGGGCTGTTCGAGCACGGCGCGGGTCTCCTCGAAGACCTGGTAGCCCTCGCCGAGTGAAATGCCCGGGATTGGCTGCGGCATCGCGAAGCCTGCGGCATCCTCCCAGACGTTTTCATAGAGTCCGGTCAGTCCGAGGTCCGCGTTGGCCAACGTGTTCAGCAAGCCAATCTGCATCGACTCGTTCATCGAGAGCAGCGCGGCGATGACCTCGCGATAGTCCGCGAGGGCCACCGCGTTACCTTCGGCATCGAAGTGGATCAGGTTGACGAGATAGGCGGTCTTGAGCGCGCTGCCGAGTTCGGAGTCGGCCTCGAAGCACGAGACGACCTGCATCGCTTCGAGCATGAAGTTGTCTGGAATGCTGTCCCCGTCGACGTCGCCGCTGTCGACGCTCAGATCGTCCCAGAGCGCGCCCAGCTGGGCCAGGAACGCGGGATAATCGTCGCAGAAGTCCAGGCCAAACTCGTCGCTGACTTCGACGGTGACTTCCGCGGTGGCGCGCTCGTTGTTCTCGTCTTTCACGGTGTACGTGAACGTATCGATACCGATGAAGTCTTGCGGCGGCGTGTAGATCACGTTTTTGCCGTTCATCACCACCTGGCCATTCGCCTTCTTGCGCGACACCGTCGCGTCTTCCTCGACGGTGAGCTCGCTACCGGTGGTCGAGGTGTCGTTCATGGTGACGGTCAGGGTGTTGTTCTTGCTGTTTCCGCGGACCTTATAGCGGTCGTTCTTGGCGCGCGGAGCGGTATCTTGCACCGTCACCGTGCACTTCGCCGAAGCGCGCGCGCCGTTGGCGTCCGCGATGGTGTACGTGAATTCCTCGATGCCTATGTAATTCGCGGCCGGCGTGTACACGACACCGGTCGAGCTGCCGACGCTGATCGTGCCACCCTTGTTCCCGCGGCCTGGGTCGACGATTGCGATGATGTCGCCGGCGTCGGGATCCGAATCGTTGTTGCAGACATTGAGTTCGTTTCCCGAACTGTTCTTATTCACGGTGTAGGCGTCCGCGAGCGCGACCGGAGACGTGTTCAGGTCCTGCACCGACACCGAGACGCTGGCGGTCGATTGACCGCCTTTGCCGTCGGACACGGTATAGGTGAACGTCTCGGTTCCAACGAAACCGGACGGCGGCGAATACAGCAGGTTCGATCCCGAGAGACTGACCGTGCCGCCGGCACGGGCTTCGGTCAGATCGACGATCGTGAGCGGGTCGTTGTCCGGATCATAGTCATTGTTCAGGACCGTCAGGGTGTTCGCGCTCGAATTCTCGTTGACGTTGTACGAGTCGTTGTTCGCCACCGGCGTGCCGTTCGTGTTCTCGACCGTCACGGAGACATTGGCGCTATCCGTACCGCCCCGGCCGTCGCTCACGGTGTACGAGAACGACTCGACGCCGGAGAATCCCGTTAAAGGGGTGTAAATAAGCACGCCGGTACCGATGCTGACGGTGCCGCCCTGATTCGGCGTGGTCCGGCTGACGATCGCGAGCGTCTCCCCGGTATCCGGCGCCGTCGAGTCGTTCGCGAGCACGTTCAGGACGTTGCCGGAACTGTTCTTCTGGATCCCACTGAACGAATCGTTGTTCGCGGCCGGCGGATTGTTCACCTGCTGCACGGTGACGCTGACCGTCGCGGTCGCCGTGCCGCCGTTCGAGTCGCGCAGTGTATACGTAAACGTCTCGACGCCGGAAAACGACGGCGACGGTGTGTAGGCGATGCGCGTGGACTGGTTGATGGACGCGGTGCCGCCGTTGCTTCGCGGACCGATCGCGGAGACCGTCAATGTTTCGCCGGTGTCCGGCGAGATCGAGTCGTTGGTCAGCACGGTGAAGATGTTGTTCGAGCTGCCGCCCAGGACCGTGTACGAATCGTTCGCGCCGGTCGGGGGATCGTTCACGGCGGTCACCGTGACGGTGACGGTAGCCGTGTCCTGATTCCCCGCGCTGTCCCTCGCCGTATAGACGAAGGACTCACCGCCGAAAAAATTTGATCTCGGGGTGTACCGGAGCGATGTGCCGCTGACGATTGTCACGGTGCCGCCCTGGCTCGCCGCGCCGACGCTCACGACCGTGAGCGTGTCGCCGTTGACCGGGCTGATCGTGTCGTTCGCCAACACATTGAGCGTGTTGTTGGTCGAGTCTTCCGGAATGCTCGCGAACGCGTCGTCGTTCGCGGTGACGGTCGTGGCCGGAGGCGGCGGAGGCGTGCCCCCGCCGGCGACGTACTGAGGACCGAATGTGGCGGCCTGCGAATTCCCGGGACGCCAGCCGTCGTCGGCCGTGAACGGGATGCCGTCCGCGCCCAGCGGATTGGACTCGTTCACCATGAGCGGATCGGCGAAGATGTTGCCGGGATTGGACCATTCTCCGACATCGCCGATCCGGAAGAGCCAGTCACCCGTGCCGGAAAGACCGGCGGTGCTGCCGCCTTCCGTGTAGTAGGCGACCGAATAGTTGTTGGGCTTCGCAATGAAAATGTTCTTCTGCCAGACGCCCTGATGCCCACCGGTCCCCGCAAGGTTGGTGACGATGTTGTACAAGAGATTGTTTTCGAACCGTGTGTTGCGCGCGGGGTAGAGGCCATTGCCGCTGCCGAACAGCGTTCCCCAAACCGGGCGGTTCCCGAGCTGGCCGGCCTCCGGGTTGTTCTGGCCCCAGATCACGTTGTTCCGGATCGTCACGCCGTCGATGTCGCCGGTGCTGTTCGGATTGCTGATGTAGAAGCCCTGGACAATATCGGTCAGGTAGTTCTCTTCGATCAGAATGTTCTGGAAGACTTCGCCGTTGCCGCTGTTGCCGAACCACTGAATGCCGTCGAGATGGGCATAGTCGCTCCCGCTGAGCGGCGCGAGGTCGGTCGGGATGATGCTGCCGTGAATGTAATTGCGGCGGAACACGTGGCCGCGGCCGAACATGCGGGTGTAGTCGCAGTCGCCGGTGCCGCTCCAGTAATACGCGCGCTCGAAATTGTTTCCTTCGATGAGCCAGTTCTGACCGTCTATCCAGCAACTGAACTGGTTGCGGTAGGTGTGGTTGTTCAGCACACGAACGTTGCTCTTCGGATTGTTATAGGCCGCGATCGCCATGCTGAAGTTTTCGATGCGCAAGCCTTCGACCGTGCAGTTGTCGGAGGCTATCTTGACGCCGTCGCCGCTGCCGGACGTCGACGCGCGCAAGGTCGCGCCAGGTTCGCCCCGGAGCGTAATCGCCTTGTTCAGCGTCACGCCCCCGGTGTAGATGCCCGACTGGACGACGACGGTGTCGCCCGCGGCAGCCGCGTTGATGGCCGACTGGATACTTTGGCCCGGCGATACCGTGAACGTGGCGGCCTGGACCGATTCGCCTGAACAAAGCGCGATAGTAGCTACGACTAACCACGCGAGACGGATGGTTCCGGCCCGCCGGCGCGTCGACGTCAGCCCGTCGACCGCGTGTCCCCCTGCACGACAGAAATTCATCGCGTACTTCCCCCTACAGCCACCCCACGGTCGTCTGACCGCCCCCAGCGCTCGAGAAGGCACACTGCACGCCTTCCGAAGGCGGAGGACTAGCGCAATCGGCGTACCTCAGTCACAATCCGTTGAAGTCATTGGACTTGTACGAAGACCTTGTGCTGAAACGGTGCACAAATTTGAACACGCGGTAGGCAAAGCATGCCTAACCGGCCAAATTTGCACCTACCACGGGCGCGCGCAGACGCCATTCCGCGGTTCGCCGCCGATACGTCAGCCGGGACTCCTCATTCCCAGGTCGTTCGAGGGCCCAACTGCCCTCAATACGATCGCAGCCCTGTTGCCCTGCGTTCAACGCAAATCCGTAGAATCACGTAACGCGTGGGCGTGAGCCTGACACAAGTGCGGACTCGTGTCAATAAGTCTTGACATGGAACGTGTCGCAATAAGAAATTCCATAAAGACCACGAAGACAGGATCGGATTCTGATCGATTCGACAAGTCATTAGTGTTGCTGGATGTAACAATTCGTTGTCACGGCTGAGTAAGTTCGGGATCACCCTATCGTCCCTCTCACGAGGATGTCGGAGATCGACGCACCCGCCAAATGCGGGAATCCACTGCAAAAGCCCTTCAATTCCATCTCGATTCAGATGCCACCGGCTGGAACAAGGATCGGCAGGTAACTTGCTCCCCTTAACTGGTGGTGCGTGGGGAGGGCAAGAATGCGCGACGCCTGAACCGCAATCGTTTGGTCAGAGGTCATTAAGTTCGCGCGAGTCAGCGAGCCCAAATTCCTTTACGGATCGGCGCTACAACTGATATTATGTCGTTCATTTTGAGTCGGTTATAGGAAGAACAGTCAAGAGAATTCCGGCGAGTGCGCGAACGGTCTTAAACCGCTGCGAGGGTCGAGACCGGTGGACGGATTGGCGGCTGTGAGTTAGACGGCTGGGCGAAAGTGCTGGACGCGTGAGCGACCCGACAGAACAACTGGATTCGATGCGGCGGAAGGTGTCCCAGTCCAAGGCGGCTGGCGAGATCGCCATTCCGTCAGCCCGGGACATTTTGCGCGTGCTGTTCCGGCACAAGTACCTGATCGCCGCTGTCTTCCTTGTGATCTCCATCGCGGGATTCTTCGTCGTGATGTCGATGCCCGACGAATTCGAGTCCGAGGCGCGGCTGTTGCTGCGTCCAGAGCGTAGCGACATGGCGATTGACGTGACGGCACCGGGTCTGGTCAGTTCGCGCCCGGGCCAGAGCATGAACGCCGCGGACAACGAGATTTCGATCCTGCGCAGCCGTTCGCTGCATGAACTTGTGGCGAAGGACGTGGGCCCCGACCGCATCCTGATGCTGCGTGAAGGCCAGACGATTGAGAGTGAATTCAAGAAGGACCCGGACCCGCAAGCGGCCGGTATCAAATGGGCCGCGCGCTACGTGGGCCTCGGCGCGTCTTTCGGCACGGAAGGTGACATCATCGTTATCCGCTACCGGCACGCGTACCCCAAGGTCGCACGCGATGTGGTCGATTCGTTCGTGACGCGCTACATGGAGCGTCACATCGAAGTGCATCGGTCGTCGCTTGATCCCGAGATTCTGAAGCGGGAAGCGGACGACGTTCTCGCGAAGATTCGAACGAAGGAAGCGGAACTCGCGGCACTGAGCGAGGAGAACAATCTCATTTCCATCGGAGAACAACGCGAGCAATTGAGGCTGCGCAAGACGCAACTGGAGACGGAACTGGCGCAACGCCGCGTCGCGATCGAGAGCTCCAAGGCCGTCATCGACGTGCTGAAGAAGAGTCTCCAGGGCCGCATGAGCGAATCGAAGATTCCGCCGACGCAGATGGAAAATCCCGAGTTGACCCCCTACAAGCAGCGCCTCGCGGAATTGAAGGTGCAGCAGCTCGAGTTGAGCCAGGTGTATTCCGGCGGCAATCAGTTGCAGGCGATAAACGACCAAATCGTCGAGCTCGAGCGCACGATCAAATCCTTGCCGGCGACGGTCCAGCGGCCGCTAATTGGCGGGGACGCCGGCGCCGGCGCAGATCCCGCGATTCGCCTCGCGGCCGAGGAGCTGACGCTCCAGTCCGACCAGGCAGCCGAAATGCAGTTGCAGCAGCAACTGGATGAATCGATTTCGCAACTCGCGGCGCTGGGCGACGATTCGCAGGCGCTGGCGATCGAGAACGAATTGCGCAAGCTTCGCGAAGACCACGAGTCAGCGGAGGATGCCTACCGCGACGTGGCGCGCAGTGCGCGGCTGGACGAAGAGAAGATCAGCAACGTGTCCGTACTGCAGGGCGCGAACCTGCCCGATCTTCCGGTGGGGCCGCGGCGCATGCGCAATCTGGCGATGGTGCTGTTCGTTGCGGCGGCCGCGGGCATCGGCCTGGCGGTCGTGCGCGAGTTTCTGGACGACACGCTGAAAACGCGGGACGAGGTCGAGAAGAAGCTGGGCATCCCGGTGCTGGCGGTGGTCCCGGCCGAGGAATTCCGCAAATGTATCTGAAGCACTACAGCCTCGAACGCGAGCCGTTCGGCGTCACGCCGGATCCGGAGTTCCTGTATCTTTCGCCGACGCACCGCGAGGCGTTGGCTGCGGTGGTGTACGGCATTCGCGAGCGCAAGGGGTTCATTTCGGTCACGGGCGAAGTCGGTACGGGCAAGACGACGATTCTGCGGTCGGCGTTGCAACATCTCAATCCCGATCAGCACAAGCCGATCTACATCTTCCACCCGAATGTGTCGTTCAAGGAACTGCTGAAGAACATTTTCTACGAGCTGGGCGTCGAGCAGATCCCGCAGCACACGGACGACATGGTGCGCCGGTTGCATGAAATCCTGATCGAAGAGTACGCGGCCGGCCGGAATATTTTCCTCGTCATCGACGAAGCGCAGAACATGCCGGTGAAGACGCTGGAAAGCCTGCGCATGCTGTCGAACATCGAGACGACGAAGGACAAGCTGTTGCAAATCGTGCTCGTGGGGCAGCCGGAACTGGACCGCAAGCTCGCGCGTTACGAACTGCGCCAGTTGCGCCAGCGCATTGCCGCGCGCGCGGTGGTGAAGCCGCTGTCCGCTGAAGAGAGCATCGAATACATCAAGCACCGGCTGATTCGCGCGGGTGCGCCGCGTGTGTGGGTGTTCACCGAGGGTGCCAAGCGGCTCATTGTCGAGAGCGCGCGCGGCAACCCGCGGTTGATCAACATTATCTGCGACAACGCGCTGGTCACGGGATTCGGTTATCAGAAGAAGGTCGTGACTTCGGTGATGGTGGAGGAAGTGGTCCAGGACCTGATCCACAGCCGCGCGCTCGAACACGAAGGGCCGGGCGAATCCCTGCCGGATGAGCAGCAGGAAGCGCTCGATCCGGGCAGCATTCTCGCCGGAGCGTCGCCGGACGTGCAGCGCGAGGCGCTGCGGCTACTGCTCGACATGATTAACCAGACGCGGACGACGCCGCAGGACGCCACAGGCCTTCGGCCACAGGCGCCAGGCTCGTCCATGGGATACGGCTCCGGCGAAGGCAGCGGATTCAAACGGACGCACAACGGATGAGGATTGCGCCGGACACGCGCATGCATTAATCGATGTCGAAGATTTACGAAGCGCTTCAACTCGCGGGCAGGACGGTCCGCACGGAAACCGAGCGGCCCACGCCGCGCCGCCCGGAGCCCGCGCCTGTCCGGACGCTTCCGGAACCCGGCCCGACCGTCCAACGGCTGGTATCTGCGCCGTCGGAGGCGCCGTTCCCGCTGCATCTCGATCACACGATGACGGCGCTCTACAACAGTATCCAGGGCCTGGTGCCCACCTCGCGCGGGCGGACGATCGAATTCATCGCGCCGCACGCGGGATCCGGCGCGTCCACGCTGATCCGTGAATTCGCCAAGGTGGTTGCGGTGAAGCTCAAGAAATCGGTACTGCTGCTCGATGCGGACCAGCACGCGCCGACGCAAGCGAAGGAATTCAATCTCGAGCAGCGCGAAGGCTGGGACTCGGTGTTCGACAAGCGCGAGCGGATCGAATCGGTGTTGCAACCAATCGAAGGCAGTTCATTGACCGTGAGCCAGTTGCTGGTCAGCGAGTCGTCGCAACCGCTGCTGTTCGAATCGACGCAGTTCAAGGGCATGCTCAACCGGCTGAAGGAGACCTTCGACCTGATCCTGATCGACGCGCCGCCGGCCGCGGAATACGCCGAAGGGCTGGTGTTGGCATCCAAGGTGGACGGCGTGGTGATGGTCCTGGCGGCGGAGGAAACCCGCTGGCAGGTGGTGGAAGACGTGCAGCGGCGGCTGAATATGATGGGCGGCAATCTGCTGGGGTCAGTGCTGAACAAGCAGCGATTCCACATCCCGCGCATGATCTACAAACGAATTTGACGGAAGATATTGGCTGGGTAGTACCAGGGAGTGAGGCTGCAGTCCATGAAGTGGTGGGGTAGTATCAAGTCAGTATTCGGGCGCGCGCAGGCGCCGGTCAACGGGCACCTGGGCAGTGCGAACGGCGTGCTCGATTTCGCGTCGTTTCAGCGTGAATTGCACCGGCGCCGTGCGCTGGTGGACCGTGCAGGCGGCGGCTTCGTGTTGCTCGTGTTCGAGCCGCGTGAGACGCCGCGAGGCACGGAACCCGTCACGTTGGCGGAGCTGCGCGATGTGGTGAGTTCACGTGCGCGCGTGTCGGATGTGCCGGGTCACCACGACGAGGCGCACGCGACCATCGGCGTCATCCTTCCTGAAACCGACACGTCCGGCGCACGGCGGTTTGTCGAGTCCGTCGAAGAATTGCTTCGGAATACGGGCGGCGTGAGCGGCGATCGCTTGATCAAGTGTTCCGTCTCGCGCTATCCGGACATGGATGGGCGGGTGATCCTGCAGGCCGAAGCGACGATACACGAACCTGCGGCGCAGCCCGCGGGAGCAAGCTCCGGAGCCCGCGCATGACGCTCATCGAGTACAAGCGTAGCGGCGACCTGTTTGTCCGGCGAATCCCTGTGTGGAAGCGTGCCGCGGACATTCTCGGCGCGTTGGTCATTCTAGTCTTGGCGTCGCCCCTGATGGCGCTCGCGGCGCTGCACATCAAGCTGGTTTCGCGCGGACCGATCTTCTTCAAGCAGGATCGCGTGGGCCTGGGTGGCCGCGAGTTCAAGATGTGGAAATTCCGAACCATGCGCGAAAATTTTGACACGTCCGTCCACCGCGACTATATGGCGACGTTGATCCGGGACGGAAAGGCGGGTTCCAAGCCCATGTCGAAACAGGACGGCGTCAATCCCGCGATCATTCCGTTCGGAGGCATACTGCGGAGCTCGTGCATCGACGAACTGCCGCAACTGTTCAACGTACTCCGCGGCGAGATGAGTATCGTCGGCCCGCGGCCGGTAATCCCGTATGAAGTCGAGCATTTCACGCCGTGGCATTTCGGACGGTTCGACGTGCTGCCGGGCCTAACCGGGTTGTGGCAGGTGCGCGGGAAGAACCGGCTGTCGTTTAATGAGATGGTGCGGCTCGATGTGCGGTACTCGCGCGAACTCTCGCCCGGCCTGGATATCGAGATCATGTTTCGCACGCCGATGGTAATCCTTGAGCAGTTGGCGACGCGCCGCGACGGATCGGAAGAGGATGATCCCGTTGACGGGGAAGAATCGCGAACGGTCGAATCCGCTAAATCGGTTCGATCGTCGTAGGATCCTTGTCACTCATGCCGCTCGAGCGAGCTCCAATCTTGAAGGCGTGACGATTACGACTTTAGTTCTTTTCTGCACGAAATGTTACAAAATGGCGACTTCTCGCGGCGCATTCGCCTATGACGCTGCGATCCTTAAGCGTGTAGGTCGTTCGCGAGCAATGATTTAGCTGAGCCGAACCAGAGACTCGTTGGTAATCGCTATACACTGATCGCGCTGTTCTCAGTATTGTGATAGCTCGGTCTCTTGCATACCGAATAGCCCAGATTCCCTTAGAAAGTGCTTGCCTTCGAGTGCCCTCGTGCATATGCTGCTGCTCAGCAGAGGGGCTGCAACCACTGACACAACACATTCCGTTTGAGCATCGCTGTTCATCCGGATGTTACGTGCGGCAACCGATCGGACCAATCGGACACGCGGAGGGGGCCACTTGCGGGGTCGAGCAGTACATTGGGAAGTTCTGCGCCTGTCGCGGCGACCGTACATCTGTCTACTTGTTCTTCCGCTGCTTTGTCTAGTCGCAATCTCTGGGCATGCGGCGAACATCTACGTCAATATCAGCCATCCTTCGGCAAGCGATTCAAACCCGGGTACTCTTAATCTACCGTTGCGATCGATCCAGCGCGGGATCGATATCTCGAATGCCGGCGACACGGTGATTGTGAAGAGCGGCGTGTACACCGGCGGCGTGGTATTGAATAAGTCCATCGTGCTCAAGGGCGATCCCGGCGCGCGCATGTATCCCAGCACTCCGGGGTCGGGGACGGGCGTGCGTATCGCCGCGAACAATTGCACGGTGCAGGGTCTCCATATCGAAAACTTCAACATGGCGATCGCGTCGTATAATTCGCCGCGGAGTAATGTTAGGGTGCTCGGGAACCATACGGTCAAGAGCCAGTTCAGTTGTTGGATCGACGGGACGGATTGGCTGATCGAGGGCAATGAATTTGAACGGGCGTACTGGTGGGAAGGCTTTGGCGACTGCGACTACACGCGTATGTTTGGGCGGGGACACGTCTTTCGCCGGAACTACATCCACGGCTCCATCATTCCGACCGACCTCGCGCCGGCGGTAGGAAGTGATTACGCGCACCTCGATGCGATCCAGTGGTTCGGAAACAGCGGTAACGGTGAAGTGTTTCAGGACATACTGATCGAGCGGAATTTTATTACCGATATTGTGCAGGGCTTCTATATCAGCAATCCGGACAGTCCCGAGGACATCGCGAACGTGACGATTCGGGACAACGTGATCTGGGGACAGTTCAATCCGATGGCGGGCCAACTTTCGAACCGCCCGGTGTGGGGAATTCTCTTTGGCAGTGGCAACGGCTTCTACCCTGCGACGAACGTCCGGGTCGAGCACAATCTACTCTACAATGTGATCACTTGCTGGGCGGGAACGGGAGGGTTCAGCGGCGTTGTGGAGCGGAATATCTTCGCAAACCCCAGCGGGTACTCGGCGGCATACTTCACGGGCGGCGGCTCGACGGCGGGCATCGGCGGGGCGGGCGACTGGGCGTACCAGGTGTACGATTCTGGCGATTACTGGAATCCGCTGAACATCGAAGGCAACCCTCAAATGAAGAATGTGAATTCGCCGCTGGGGCCGGACGGACGTCCCTTCACGCCGGACGACGGCTGGCTACCGACGACTTCGATGGCAAAGTCCTATGGGCCGCGGATGGTACTGGATACCGACCAGGATCTCTTGAACGATGACGACGAGATCAACATCTACGGCACGGATCCGAACGTGCGGGACACGGATGGCGACGGCGTAATCGACGGGATCGAGGTGGAGCTCGGCACGGATCCGCTCGACAATCTGGATTTCCCGCTGTTGTCTGTTGACGGCAGGGCGCCGCTCGCGATCCTCGGCTTCATGTTGGTACTCACGGCGACGTGTGTCTTCCTCCGCCGCATTGACCGCCCGCGGGCCTAGGGCATAGAATTCCGCTTCGGGGGACGCGGGATGCATTCGTCTGGCGCACGGCCCATGTATGTGGGCGCGCCCAAGCCACCGATCCTCATCGATAAATTCCGCGACGTTCGGAGATTCTGACCTCTGATGCACTTCGAGTATCGGCTTGTGCCGACGCTGCCTAGGCTGGCGTGGTGTGCGGAACTCCGCCGACACATGGACGTCGCCGTGATCTCCCACGGGCCCGCAGTGGAAACTCGCGACGGTTTCTTTGCAGACGGTGCGTGGGACCGTGAGTTCGCCAATGGGGACTTGGACAGCGCCGATTTGTGCATGGGGATGGGCGCCACGGCGCGCGGCGGACGATGGACGTTCGTCACACCCAACCACCCGATGGAAGGGTTGTTTGCGTTTCGCGACTCCGATCGTCTGTTGTTCTCGCCGTCGCTTGCGTTTCTGTTGGCGGTCACGAGAAGCCGGCTCGATCCGGATCTTCCGTGCTACCAAGACATCATGTACGGATTCATCGGCGGCATTCGCAGGGGAGTGGGGCGACTTCCGCTCGCGGACGGACGCTACCTTGACGTGTTTCGATTGCGGACGATTCGCGTCGGGAAGGATCTTACGATCGAGCCCGAACTCAAGCACGTACCGCCGAATTTTGCTGACTTCGGGCGCTATCGGGATTACCTGTTCGCGAAATTGAGTGCATTGTTTGCCAATGCGGCATCGACCGATCGCCGCATCGCCTATTCGCCGTTGTGCACGATTTCGTCGGGGTACGACTCGGTTGCAAGCGCCGCGCTGGCGTCGCAAGCGGGCTGCCGCGATGCCGTCACGATTCAATCCGCGCGCCCGACCATGTCGGCCGGAGACGATCTCAACGATAGCGGGCGAGTGGCCGGCGAATCGCTCGGCATGACGGTACATGAATTCGATCGGGACACCTATCGGCGAGCAGACGGGACGCCCGAAGCGGAATTCGTGACGGCCGGTGATCTTGGACAGGACCTGGTGTTGACGGCGTTCGAGAAGCAGCTCTCAAGCCGGGTTGTCGTCACGGGACTTCACGGGGACGTTGTTTGGTCGCGCAAACTTCCGCACCGGCCAAAGCGCGATATCATCCGTCTCGATCCGGGCGGAGCGTCGCTCGGAGAGTATCGGATGCGCGTCGGGTTCATCCACGTCCCCGTGCCCTGCATCGGCGCGATGAGCTTTCCCGATATCTTTCGGATATCGCGATCGGCCGAAATGGCGCCCTGGACCCTCGGCACGAAACACGACCGACCGATTCCACGGCGCATCGCCGAGGAACGCGGCGTCCCCCGGACTGCGTTCGGCCAGCGCAAGCGCGCCATCACGGTCTTGCTCAATTCGGATGAACGGCTCGCGCGGCAAATGAACCCGCGGTCGCTCGAGTCGTTCAATCGATTCTACGAACGCATTCGATCGGAACGGCGGCCCGCGACGCAATGGCGCTACAATTGGGGCCACCGAGCGCACTCATTGTGTTCGCGGATCCTGTCGCGGCCGAACGATGCGCTGCACTGGCTGAATCTCGGGGTGAGCATTCCCAACCCGATTCCAAGCCGATTCACCCACGACCCAGGTCGGCCCTCCTTCTTGTTTCTCTGGGGCATGGAACAACTCGCCGAGCGGTATCGGATACCCTGATGCAGTTGGTCGTTTCCATTGGCGAACCGCATGAACGCGGGAGCGCGGGAGACCGATTGCCGTGTCTGCCCGATTCCACGGCCCCGGGGCTCGTTGAAACGCATGGGTTACGCGTTTGCGTGCGCCGTTGGGGCGTTCCCGCGACATCGGATTGCCAGATCTACTCCTCAGGTGATGCGTTCATCGTGTTTTTTGGCTACCTCGTCGAGCCGCTCGTCGAGCAATACGAGCCCATCGCGGAGTGGCTCGCTATGCGCATGGGATCGGCCAGTACGACCGCGGAGGTCGGCCGGATCGTCCGCGAGTTCAATGGTAGCTTTGGATTCGTATATTCCGGCCAGCACGGAGTGTTCGCGGTTTCTGACCGGCTCGCCAGCCGGCCGATCTGGTATCAATCCGGCGGAGACGCAGTCCATTTCAGCGCCAATCCTTTGACGCTTGCGCGAACTCTAGGCGCGGGGGACATCGACCTCGGGCCGTTCACGTCGTTTCTGGTGTACGGCGATCCTGGGGATCCGCGCCGGTGCGCGATCGAGGGCATTCGTTCGCTGGGCCCGGGCGTGGTCGTGCACGTGGCGCGCGGCGGCGCGGTGACCCAGGAGAAGTGGTTCGAGTTTCGGCACCGTCCCGATGAATCACGCAAGGAAGACGAATGGGCAGATGAAATCGCCGGCCGGCTCCGGACGGCAGCGGCGCGCATCGCGCCATTCAGCAGCGACGCTACATTGTTCCTGAGCGGCGGCATCGATTCGCGGCTTGTGGGCGCAGCGTTGCGCGCCGGCGGATGCCGGTTCAATTCGATTACGTTGGCGGATTCACCGAACATCGAGACGCGTGTCGCTGCGCGCGCCGCGAGGAGTCTAAGCTGTCCCAACAAGTTGATGATGCGCGATCGGCATTGGTACTTGCGCGCGATGCCGCGATCCGTGTTTCTCTCGGGTGGGACCTACGACTTCGCACATGCGCATTTCTTTCAGGCATTGGGCGGTTTCAATGCGCCGGCGGTGGGTGCTCCCGTGTTGCTTGGCGACTTTGCGGAGGCCTTCAGCAAACTACTGCATTCGATTGGGCCGGAGGAAGCTTCGCCGTGCTCGCCCTCGGAGTTTTTCGCGCGCTACGAGGACATCCGGATGCCGCACTACCGGCCGGCGGATTGCGACCGGACGCTTCGGCTGTTGCAGCCGGCCGTTCGTGAGGAAGCGCGGGGCCGGCTGCGTGAACTCGTGATGGCGCGCTACGAGGAGTGTCTCGCGGTGTCCAACGACCCGCGCGTCGTATACGACTATTTCCTGCGCTGGTACAGCGCGGGCGCCGTCGCGACGTGGCATATGTTCAACGATTTGCGGGCGGCGGTCCCGTTTCGGAATATCATGATCGACCGGGACGTGCATGATTTGGTGCAGCGAATGCCGAGCCGGATGCGATCGGGGCGCAATTTGGCGGTCCGCGCGATGCGGCGGCTCCATCCGGCAAGCGCGGCCGTGCCGAATTCCAACACGCTGGTTCCCGCGTATTGGCCCCGGCCGATCCACGCCGCCGCCGCGAAGCTCCGTCCGATCGTTGGAAAGATTAAGCGACGGTTCGTGGAGAATTCGTACAAGACGACCGCGGCGTGGCCGCACTATCCGCTGTTCTACTTGCAGGACGAAGCGTGGCGTGCCGTGTTGACCTCCACGCTGGGGAACGCGGACCTCTTCGATGCGGACCTCTTCGATCGCGACGAGGTCGGGCGCGCCGTGGCGGAGTTTCTCGCCGGTGACCAAACGCGACACCACGACGTTGAGCGGCTGATGCACTACGGGACGATGACCGCGCAGCTCCGATCGTAACGTCCGTACCCCGTCAGCGCTTCACAAAGGGTATGTGCTCGGGCTCGAACGTCGAGCCGCAGATGCGCAGCAGTTCAGTCACCTCATCCAGGGTACCGGGCCCACGGAGGTCGGCTTCTTCTCCAGAGAGCAAGCCGAGTGCGGTATCGATCACGAACCGTTCCGAGGCGATTCGGAACCCGGCCCGCGCCTGCCCGAATACGCGGCGCGATTCCGAGGCGATCACGTCGAGTCTCACCGGATCGAGGTTTGCGCCGGATTCGGGGTGTGACACCGGCGGCGCGGCCTGGCCGGTTCGCAAAGCACGCCGCGCGGACCGCGCGCGCGCCCTCGCCGAGTCCGGAAGCCAGGTGTACGCAACGTGCTTCAGCAGTTCAAGGGTCTGGCGCACACGTGAGGCGCCATCGGAGTCGAGTTCACCGCGTACGCGGCCCAACGCGCTCACGGGATCGATGAATCCGTCACGAAACAGTTGCAACGCGATTTCCTGCCAGCATGCGCGGTAGCGCGGAGCGTCGGATAGGATGCGGTGCAGCCGAAGGAGATAGTCGAAGAGCGCGAACGGATCGCGCTGCGGGTTTTCCAACATTAGCCGCGCCTGCCCGGCGTGTTGCTCGATCGGGATCAAGTAACAACCGGCACAGCCCGAACCGGAAAACTCCGCGAGCACAACAAACGACGCATCTCGCTTGGGGTTGCGACGCCCCGTCGGCGGATCGAAGAGGAAATTGCCGAGACTGTGCACGATGATCGCGCGGCCGCGCGATTCGAACGACTGGGGAACGTGCGGATGCGAACACAGGACGAGATCGGCGCCCGCCTCGGCGATCTCGTGGAGTCGCGCACGAAGCGGCGGAGGCGGCAGCGGCGAATCCTCGACTCCGCAGTGCGCGCACACGACGACGCGCTTGCCGGAACGCGATGCCCCGGCAACCGCGCCGCAAAGCGCGGGGTCGAACATCGAGGCAAACCCCGGTGTGTCCGGCGTGGCCTCGCCGTAGAAACTGTCGCACACGGCGAACACGGCGAGCTCGACGCCGGCCGCCGGATGCACGATGGCCGGGCGAAGCGCCTCGACGGCGTTTCGGCCCGCGCCACACCGCGCGAGGTTCGCCCGGTCGATTTCTGCAATCGTCGAACTGATTCCCTCGCTGCCGCCGTCGGCGATGTGGTTGTTGGCCAGGCCGAGGATCGAGAACCCTGAAGCCTTGGCGAGGGCCACGGCGTTCGGATCGAGGATGAGCGGTATGCGCGACGCCGGGAACGTTCCGCCGCGGAGAGGTCCCTCCAAATTCGCGAGCGAGACGGACGCCGAACGAATCAGGCGCTGAAGCTCCGCGCTGCACGCTTCGGTACGGCCGGGAGCGCCGTTTGGACAGAAGTCGCCGGCCGCCAGAAGCGACCACGCGGCGGACCCCGGCGCAGTCAATCCAAACCACAACGCGTCGCCCCAATCGGGGTGGCGCACGTTTTTGGGTGAAGGTTCGTCCAAGTCAGCGTTCCGTCGATGAGATCGTTGTCGCTTCATTCCACATGCGACTCAGCGGGAACAACTTCGGCAACACGCGGCCGTACAGGCTGACCATCTCGCGCGCCTGATCGCGTCTGCGGCGTACGAAGACTCCGGCCGCGGCCCAGCCCAATAGGCGCACGCCCATTCCTGCGAACGCCGTAACGCGCAGGACCCACGCCTTCCATGCGGTCTCGTGTTTACGGAAATACTTCTCCCGGCTCTGTTGAAACACGAGGTAGTTCCGGATGGGCTCGGCCTTCATCGACTGTCCGCCGAGGTGCGTGATCGTCGCGGCGGGCGTGAAAACGACGCGGTAACCCGCACCGTGCACGCGCTCGCAAATGTCGAACTCCTCGACAAAGAACTCGAACTTCTCGTCGAAACCCTGCAACGTCTCGAACACGTGGCGCGGGAACAGCATGAACGCGCCCATGATCACGCGGACATCCCGATCGGTCGAATGATCCCAATCGAGCATGCGCGATCGGAGCCGGCTCGCGGGTAGAATCAGATTGCCCGGAATGAGGTCGTGGAACATCTGGTTGACGAGCGAAACCCTTCTGAAGCACGAATGTTGTAGGGACCCATCCTCGTTGTTCACGCGGCATCCCATGCAACCGATCGTCGAATCGGCCTCCATCCGCGCGACGAGCGTCTCGAGCACGCCCGGCGCGAACAGGGTGTCGTTATTCAGCACGAGAAAGTAGCGTCCGGTCGAGGCTTTGAACGCCTGGTTGTTCGTCGCGCCGTAACCGCGGGGAATCTCGTTTCGGATGACGCGGATACCCGGGAACTCGGCCGCGACGGACTCGGCAGACGCGTCCGTCGAGGCGTTGTCGACGACGATGATTTCGACCCGGACCGTCGTGAGCGAATCGTAGATCGATCGTACGCAATCGTGGAGCAGCCTGCGGTTGTTTCGGTGAGCAATGCCGATGGACACGTCCACCTCGCTGCCCGCCCGATGTTCGCCAACCGCTGTCACCGCACCTTGACCTTCCCGCCCCGAGTGTAATTCGGTCCCATTCGCCGCCGGCCCTCGCGCGCCGCTACAAGGACGATCTACTTCATCACCACGACGCCGATCGAGCGCAGATCGGCGGCCGCGGCGACGTTCTCGTGCGCCGCGATGCTGTCCCAGGCGTCCTTCATGCCGTCGGACCAGCGAATATCGTCGAATACGAGACACGCGCCCGGCGACGCCTTGGCGCGTATGGCGTCGAAGTAGGTAATCGTCGACGGCCCGTGGTGATGTCCGTCGATGAACGCGTAGTCGATCGATGCGGCAGCGGCGATCGCCGGATCGAGTGTGTGGTTGAACTTCCCTACGATCACCGTGACGTTCTTCAGGCCGAGCTCACGGAAGGTCTCTCGCGCTACGTCGGCGAGCACGGGCGACCCCTCGAACGTGGTGAGCGTGCCGGCGCCGTTGAGCTTCATGGCGGAAGCCTGATAGGACGCGGAAATGCCAAGGGATGTGCCGAGTTCGAAACCGGTCTTCGGTTGGAACTCGCGCACGAGACTGAACAGGCATCGGCACCAGAATGCGGACTTCGCCGAAGTAGAGCAGATCCCGCTGACGCTGCGCGTTTCAAAGCGACCCTGCTTCATCGTCTCGGTGTCGAGGTCGAGATCGCCGGCTACGGCGCCGAAATCCTGAATCTGGACCGTCTTCGTTGAGGCAATCAGTTGAGCGCGCATCGCCTCAATTCGCGCGGCGGCCTCGGACTCGGCCGCAGCGAACCGGTTGCCGATGGACTTGCGAATCGCGCGCGCGAGACGCTGTGCCGCTTCCCCGCCCTGGCGATCGAGTTTTGCGCACGCCGCTTCGCAGCGGTACTTGAAAACGACCGGACCGGCCTTGGCACGAAGTTGACCGAGTAATGTCACTGCATCCTCCCGCGATCGACGAACTGAACGCCGATCCGAGCCCCCATACGCTCTAGTATTTCCGAATCGGCATCACGTTGAAAAGTTGCGACATGTAAAGCGCAAATCCTGTGCCAAAATGGGACTTTTCCGGCAGTCGGGATGCCGGGGCTGCGAAGACGCAGCGCCGCAGAAATTGAATTGACCGACGAACCCGCGCGAAAGGTATGTCAAATTTGGTGTCGAATTGATGCGTCGCATCGCTTCAATCGTCGGGAGAAATCCATAAAAAACATGACCGCCGCCGCCAGATTCGTGGGTTTAAGCCGGTGGCTCGTATACAATAGGGCTGCGCGAAATCGGGGGAAACGCGGCTTCGCGCCGGGTACCAATCGTCTCGTGCCAACGGGCCATCCAGCCGGCCCGCATTTGGAACGGGCATTGCATCGATTGTCGGACTCCCCGGCGACACGCCCATCATCGAATGACCACGTCCCAGAAATCCAAAGTCCGGTTCGGATCCGCCGTCCGTTGGGCCGCGATTATGAGTTGGGGCCAGGACGGCCTCGCAGCCGTGGCAACGTTCGTTCTTGCGCTCATCCTGGGGCCGAAGGATTTCGGACTCGTCTCGGTGGCGATGTCGTACATCGGGATTTTCGAAATGTTCGCCGCGCAAGGTCTGGTCACGGCCGTAGTGCAATCGCGCCAGGTGGAGGACGGCGACCTCGATTCCATCTTCTGGTATGCCGTGGGTTGCGGCGCGGTGCTCGCGCTGGCGGCGGCGGGATCGAGCGGAATCGTGGCGGCCTTCTTCGGCATTGCGACACTCGAGCCGATTGTTCAAGTGCTTGCGATCGGGATCCTCGTTCGATCTCTCACGGTCGTGCACGAAGCGAAGCTCATTCGAGACATGAATTTTCGCAGGCTGGCGACGCGCATGAACTTCGCAACGGCCGCGTCGGTCGCGGTGGGCATCTCGGCCGCATTCGCGGGTTGGGGTGCCTGGGCGTTGGTGGCGCAGTGGCTGGTGAAGGTGATCGGCACGCTGGTTGGGTTGTGGGGCGCGGCGGGCTGGCGTCCGCGTCTTCGCGTACGATCGGAACGGGGCCGCGAACTGATTTCGTTCTCGTGGAAGACTTTTCCCGCGACGTTGCTCGACTACGCCACGTCGCAGACCGAGCCGATCGTGATGGGCA
>CAYUZD010000019.1:17007-20511 GCA_964449475.1 uncultured Nitrospirales bacterium | reverse complement strand
TGATGACGACGTCGTTCACGCGCATCATCGTCGTGTTCGGCTTCCTGCGGCAGGCCATGGCGACGCAACAGTCGCCGCCGAACCAGGTGCTGATCGGCATCGCGCTGTTCCTGACTTTCTTCATCATGGCGCCGACGTACCAGGAAATGTACGACAACGCGATCCAGCCGTATATCGCGGGCGACATCGAGACGCTGGAGGCTGCGACGACCGAAGCGCTCAAGCCGATGCGGGCGTTCATGTTCCGGCAGCTCGAGAGCAGCCCGCGCGACATCGCGCTGTTCATGGAGATCGCGGAACTGCCGCGGCCGGCGACGCGCGACGACATTCCGACGACGGTGCTGGTGCCGGCGTTCATCCTGAACGAGATGCGGATCGCGTTTCAGATCGGGTTCATCATTTACATCCCGTTCCTGATCATCGACATGGTGGTGGCGAGCACGCTGATGGCGATGGGGATGATGATGTTGCCGCCGGTGTTCGTGTCGCTGCCGTTCAAGATCATCCTGTTCGTGCTGGCGGACGGGTGGACGCTGCTTATCGGTTCGATGGTGCGCAGTTTCGGGTAGCGCGAGAGGCGCCGAGCGATCCGCGGCCGATCTCGGCGCGGAGAATGGCGCAGAGCCGCGCGGATGCCGCGGCCGCGGTGCGCAGGACGTGGTCGTGCGTCAGGTGTTGCGGGGTGCAGCAGTTGTTCGTGACGCACGAGACGGCGCCGGCTCGCATCCCGAGGGCCTGCGCGCGGTGCATGTCGGGCGCGGTGCTCATGCCGACGGCGCTGCTCTTCTCGGCGCGCAACGCGGCGATCTCCGCGCGCGTCTCGTAGCACGGCCCATGGACCCAGTGATAGGCGCCGCGCCAGTCGCAGCCGGCCAGCTCGAGATCGGGCGTGAGCACTCCGGGCGCGCCGGGCCAGCCGCGATAGGGCCAGGTCCGGACGCCATCGGCCGCCATGAGATCGCCCGGCCGCATGTCCGGCAGCAGCCCGCCCGCGGCGTTGGTGAAGACGACCGTCCGGGCGCCCAGGTCGCGCAGGACATCGACGGCGCGCACGACGGCCGGGTAGTCCCAGCCTTCATAAAAGTGCGCGCGTCCGCACTGCACGATGACGCGCGATACGCCGGTCCAGCCGTCGACGAATCGGCCGGCGTGCCCTGCGACGTTTTGCGCGGGGAGTCCGGAGAATTCGGAGAACGCGTGGACGCGATCGACGGAATCGAGCACGCCGGTGAGGTCGAGTCCGGACCCGGCGACGATGGCGACGGCGTCCGTCATGCCTGGCCCGCTTCGGGGAAGAAATTCTCGCGATAGAGGCGCAGCGCGTAGCTGTCGGTCATGCCGGCGACGAAATCGGCGACACGGCGCTCCTTGTCGCCCGGCCCGCCTTCGGCGACGAGGCCGTCGGGATGTTTCATGGCGAACAGGTAGATTTCGCGGACGACGCGTTTCGCCTTGAGGATCTCGTCGTTGATCGCCGGGTGCGGATAGACGTTTGCGAACAGGTAGCGCCGGAGCGCGACGATGGCGGCGCGGACTTCGTCCTCCATGCCGACCCGGCCGCCGCCGCTGCCCTTGATGAGCGCGGTGACCATGCGGTCGATGCGTTCGGAACTCGTGCGGCCGAGGACGGCGATCGCGTCGCCGGGCAGATCCGTCTGGCGGATGATTCCGGCGCGCAGGGCATCGTCCACGTCGTGATTGACATAGGCGATCGCGTCGCAGAGGCTGACAATCTGGCCCTCGAGCGTTTCCGCGCGTTCGCCGTCCGCGCCGAGCAGCATGGCCTTACCGGTCGAATGCCGCAGGATGCCGTCGCGGACTTCGTGCGTGAGGTTGAGGCCCGGCCTGCCGTGGGACTGTTCGAGCAGATCGACCACGCGCAGACTTTGTTCGTAGTGGCGGAACCCGCCGGGGCAAAGTTCGTTCAGCACGGCCTCGCCGGCGTGGCCGAATGGCGTGTGACCGAGGTCGTGGCCGTAGGCGATCGCCTCGGTGAGGTCTTCGTTCAGGAAGAGCGCGCGCGCCGCGGTGCGCGCGATCTGCGCGACTTCGAGCGTGTGCGTCATGCGCGTGCGGTAGTGGTCGCCCTGCGGCGCGAGAAAGACCTGCGTCTTGCCTTTGAGGCGCCGGAAGGCCTTGGTGTGGAGGATGCGATCACGGTCGCGCTGGAACGCGGTGCGGTAGGGGTGTTCGGCTTCGGGGCGCTGCCGTCCGCGGGACTCGGCGGCGCGGCAGGCGTGGGGCGCCAATACGCGGGACTCGACGTCTTCGAGGGCCGCGCGGATGGTCCCGGCGGCCCGACTGGAGCCGGCCCCGCTCATGTTTCAGCCCACACGGTATTTCCCCCTGGCGCCCGGCCGAAGACGCGCGGGGTAGAATAAACCCGGGCGGAATTCGTCTCGATCCAGAGCGCCTAGGATGAGTGTACTGGGGCGGCGTAACCGATGTAAACGGCGCGGCTACTGACAGGATGGACCGCCGGGACGGCCGGCGGATTCGTAGTGGAGGATTCACCGATGTACGGATTGGCCCGAACGTCGCTCGCGCTGGTCTTCCTGATGCCGATGCTCGCCTGGGCGCAGGGTGCCGAGGTTCGCGCGCCGGGCGACCGGCCGCACGCTCCTGAGGACGCGTTCCGGCGCGCCGACGCGAACCGCGACGGCAAAGTGAGCTACGAGGAACTTCGCGCGAGGCGGCCGAACGTTTCGCAGGACGCGTTCAACCGGATGGACACGGACGGCGACGGTTCCTTGACGCCGGCGGACCGTTCGGGTGCGACGCAGCGCGGCGCGGGGCGGCCCGACGCGTCGAAGGCCGGCGAGGCGCGGGCGCAGATGCTGGAGAAGATGATGGAGTCCGACGCGAACGGCGACGGGCAGGTGTCGTTCGACGAGATTTCCACGTCCAAGCCGGGATTTGCGCGGCAGGATTTCGACCGGCTCGATCGGGACGCGGATGGAACGATTTCGCGCGCGGATCTGCCGCGTGCGCCGCAGGCAGGCGATCGGCCGCGGCCCCTGCGCGCGGAGGGCGATGCGAAGGCGATGCGCGACGGCGAGACCCGCGAGGAGTTCCGCCAGCGGTTGTACGCTTCGGACGCAAACCAGGACGGGAAGGTGACGTTTGGCGAGGCGCAGGCGTCGTTTCCGCAACTGACCCAGGAACGGTTCAACGCGCTTGATCGCAACAAGGACGGATCGATCGGGCCGGACGATCGGCCGAAAGGCTCGAACCCACGCGGCGATGCCGCCCCGAAACCGCCGGCACCTTAACCCTCGACTACAATTCCCTGGCGACCCGCTCGACCTGCTGGTGCAAGTGTGCGAGGTCGCCGTCGTTTTCGATGATCCATCGCGCGAGCGAAGCCTTGTTTTCCGGCGGAGTCTGCGCGGCGATGCGCGAGCGTGCCTCGGCCTCAGGCATGCCGCGATGACGCGCGAGACGCTCGATGCGAAGCGCTTCAGGACACGTGACCAGGATCAAGCCGGCCATCCAGTCTGCGAG
>CAYUZD010000019.1:12406-16907 GCA_964449475.1 uncultured Nitrospirales bacterium | reverse complement strand
TGCGAAGCGCTTCAGGACACGTGACCAGGATCAAGCCGGCCATCCAGTCTGCGAGTGTGCCGTCCTCTGCGTGCAGTGCCGCTTCAATGATGGCGCGGGCGTGCCCGGCGGCGGCAAGAGCGGCGGTGCGCCGGCCGATCTCTTGCAGCACGGCGGGATGCGAAAGCGAGTTCAGCTGCTTGAGGGCGGCGGGGTCGCCGAACACTCGCGCAGCGAGCTTTTGGCGGTCGATGCGGCTTCCGGTGAGGATGGTTTCGCCAAAGGCGTCGATGACTGCGCGCTCGGCCGCGCCGCCCGGCTCGATCACCTCGTGGCCGATGCGATCCGCGTCGATGACCGGAACGCCAAGCGCCTCGAAGTGTCGCGCGGCCTCCGATTTTCCAGAACCGATGCCGCCGGTGAGCGCATAGATGCGCATGGGGTTCCCCGTCATTCTATCCACAAATCGATCGGATGCTGCACCTGAAGTGGCGTCTGCAGCGTAATCTTGATGCGGTTTCGCGGCCGCGCGCGGACGACTTCGTACTGCATTGCGGCGGGCTCGTCATTGATGCGGAGCGTGACGCGCGTGGGCATGCGGGCCTCGATCATGCCGATCTCGATCGTCTTGATGAAGAGCGGACTGTCGAACCCGATCTTGACACGCTGGCGCGCGGTATCGGGCACGACCTCGTAGAGCAGGCGGCCGAACGCGGCGGGCGTAAAGAGCGGGAGTTCGACCCGGTTGACGCCGTCGGGCAGGCGCGGCGCGATGACGATGCGCTGCTCCGGGACGGAGAGCCAGAACCCTTCGAGCGCATAGAGCGAGTGCCAGACGGCGAGCGCGCCGATGTGGCGGTCCTGAATCGCGCCCGCGGCGTCGTGCCGATCGAGGTCCCACATCAGTGGCTGGTTGTACACGCGCGACGGTCCCGTGCATGTCTCTTTTTGAATCGTCTTGAGCGTCTCGAGGCCGGCATCCGCGCCGAGCGTGCTGATTTGCGTGCTC
Source organism: uncultured Nitrospirales bacterium (assembly GCA_964449475.1). Lineage (GTDB taxonomy): Bacteria > Hydrogenedentota > Hydrogenedentia > Hydrogenedentales > VFKU01. The sequence goes on along the minus strand of CAYUZD010000019.1, from coordinate 15,919 downwards.
GCGAGACAGGCGGCGTTCAGCATCGGCCAGGCGCAACCGGCACCGGGGCGGGTGTCGTCCGCGACATCGCCCAACAGGATACCGCCGGGCCGCGTGTTCGATTTCACCACCGTATCGAGTGCGTCGCTGACGCGGCGGCTAGCGAACCCTGCGTCGAGATGCAGAAACTGATCGGTCCACGGGCCCGCGAACTGCCCGGCGAAATGCAGAAATTCGGTCTCGTAATCCACTCCGTAGCGGTAGCAGTGTTCGTTCTCGTCCCAGAAGGTCATCTCGAACGTCTGCAAGGCGGACTGCACACGCGACTCCCACACTTCGGCGTCGTCGTTTTGCCGGAGGTGCCGCGCGAGGCGCACGTAGGCGGTCGCGGCGGCAACCCAGAGTCCAGCGGCGTAGGAATTGAGTGGCGGCGTCCTCCATACGGGGAACATGCCGAGGCCGCCGCGGGACTCGGGGATCCAGTCCGAATCGCGATCAACGCGGACCGCGCCGACCATGAGTTCCCGGAGTTTCGGGAAGAGATGCATCAGCGCGACGGTCTTTCCGGTGAGGTGGAAATTCCGGTAGGCGAGCAGGATGAACTTCGCGACGAGGTCGGGCGCATCCTCCGGCAGCGGCATCGTCGGTTTGCGCGGCGTGCCGCGGCCGAGATCGCGGCAGATCCCACGGTCGGCGCCGGCGGTGCGGCCGATGAGGTCGAGTTCCTTGCCCGCGAGGCCCGGGAAGAAGAGCAGAAGGCCGAACGACGCGTAGTAGGAGCGTGCGAGGACGCCCAAGGCCGGTTCCTGCGGCGATTCCATCATGGTGAACTCGCCGGACTTGGTGTAGATCGAATTGGTGGAGAAGACGTGGCAACTGTCGAGCAACATGCGCGAGTACCACGGCGGCAGAGAGGACTTCATTAGCCTCTGCTGCCAGTTCGTGACAGCGCGCTGGAAATAGGTCGTGTGTTTGAGGCCCTGTGTCGCGATGGAGAGCGCGTCCGGGTGTTCGTTGGTGTAGGCGTTGCCGAGGTCGACGCCGTCCACGCGAAACACCGGGCAATACCACGAGAGCACGAACTGGACGCGGCGCGTCTCGCCCGGCGCGAGATGAAACCCGGCGCAAACCGAGCCGCAATGTGCGGTTGGACGCGTGGAAAAGCGATCGGTGAGACTGCCGAAGTCGTTAAACGAGGTCCAGAACGTGCGGACCTCGTCGGGATCGTTCTTGTCCCAGGTTTGGAGCGTCACGCGCGCGCCGCTGCCGGAGGGTGTGGCGAGACAGTAGTTGCCGTGCGCGTTTTGTGTGCAGGGGTCATTCAGGGCGAAGGCGAGTCCGGTCGGAAGCGGCGGCGGGCCGTCGGTGACCTTTGCCATGCCGCCCAGCACGAGCTTCTCGTCGATCTCGTCGAACGCGACGGGCTGAATCGAGCCGCGATCGCCGGTCGAGGTGTTTGCGGAGCACCCGCGGAGGTTCTCCCAATTGAAGAGCGCCGAGACGGAGTACATCTCGCTCGTGTTGTTGATGAACTGGATCGCGCAGAGGATGACCGGGAGCGTGGAGGCTTCCGTGTCGTAGGGGATCACGGGCGAAAGACAACTCCACTGTGTCTCGATCGGGAAAGATTCCGCGGAGAGTTTGAAGTTGGAGGACGGATACAACCCGTACCACGTGAAGCCGCCGGGGCGGGAATAGGGCGGCTGTATGCCGGCGGCCTCGAACGGGACGGAGGTCTCGGATTGGAGAATCCGGGTCACGGCATCGCGGCCGGTGGCGGCACGCAGGGCGATGAACGCACCGTCGGCGAACGGCAGGCGCGAGGCGGCGGTGCGGTTGTTGTTGATGGTGACGTTTCGGAAACGCGCGTCCTCGCCGAGTTCCATGCAGCCGGTGCCCAGGCCGCCGAGCGGGACGCCGGCGTAGTGCGCAGGTAGATTGAAACGGCTGGCGGGTTGCGCGGTCATACGTCGGCCCTCACGCGGACCGCGTGCATGCGATGGGCCACGGCGGACGGCTCAAGACGTTTCCTTGAGCATGACGACGGCGTCTTCCCGGGTGCTCGAATAGTAACCCTTGCGCGTGCCGACGGCGCGGAAGCCGACGCTCTCGTAGAGCTTCCGCGCGCGCGAGTTGGACTCGCGCACCTCGAGGGTGAACGTGCGCACGCCGCGTTCCTCGCCCACGGAGAGCAGGTGCATGAGCTGTTCGCGGCCGTAGCCGTAACCGCGGTAGTCGCGGCGGACGGTCAGGCTCGTGATGTGACCTTCATCGAGCACGAGCCAGAACCCGGCGTACCCGACGAGCGTTCCGCCGACCCACGCGGTGTAGAAGAACGAACGCTTGCTGCGCATTTCCTCGCGGAACATGCCGATCGTCCAGGGCTCCGGATAGGCCTCTTTTTCGATGTCCATGATCGCGGGAAGATACTCCTCGCGGAGGACCTCGTACTGCAGGCGGGTGTCCGGCGCGATGCTCATGTGCCGGCCTTTTCCATCGCGCGGCGCCGGGCCTCTTCCGGCTGTGACTGACGAAGGTAGACCGGTCGGACGAGCGCGGCATCGGTCCTGCCGCCAGCGGCGACAAACGCGAGCGCCTCCTGCGCAACGGCGGCGCCGCGGGCATGGCTGAGGAGCGTCGGCGCGGCGAGGCGCGCGGGACAGCATCGCGCGATGCGTTCGGCGTAGGTTCGTGCTCCATCGCCAAACACGACGATGGGTTCCGTGATGCCGTCGAGGATCGCTTCAACGGGTGCGACGCGTTCCGGGCGGACGGTCTCGCGGCGGCCGGCGGAAATTCGGTAGACCGCGCCATAGACCTCGTCCATGCGCGCATCGATCAGCGGGCAAAGCAGGCCGCCGGTGATCATGACCTGGTGCGTCATCGCGTCGAGCGTGGGCACGCCGGCGAGCGGCAGCCCCGCGCCCTCGGCGAGGCCTTTCATCGTCGAGACGCCGATGCGCAGTCCGGTGAACGATCCGGGCCCGACGGTGACGGCGAGCAGGTCGAGGTCGCGGAGGCCCGCGCCGGCGTCGGCCAGAGTGCGGTCGATGACGTCCACGACGCGCTCGGCGTGGCGGCGTTCGGCCAGAATTGAGCATTCGGCGCGTACGGCGGCGGCGTCGCACACCGCGACGGAGAGGTAATCGGTGGTCGTATCGACGCCTAGTACCAGCATACCGATACGATCATAACGGCGGTCCGGGGGGCGATCAACGGATGAATCACGCGGATTTCCGATAGGGTAATGACGGTCCGCGCGCGTGGCGTGGGCCTAGAAACGCGACGTTGGGGGCGTGGAACCCGGCGGCGCATCCGGAGCCGAGGGGCCGGGCGGCGACTTTCGGCCGTCGGAGACCGCCTCCTTCATTTTCTTGCCCGGACGGAAGGTGACGACGCGGCGTTGCGGGACAGGCACCTGATCGCCGGTGCGCGGGTTGCGACCGATGCGCGAGGCGCGGGTCTTCACTTCGAAGACACCGAAGTCCCGCAATTCCCAGCGTTTACCCTCGGCGAGCGCCTGGGAGAGCGCCT
>CAYUZD010000019.1:2186-12306 GCA_964449475.1 uncultured Nitrospirales bacterium | reverse complement strand
CCGAAGTCCCGCAATTCCCAGCGTTTACCCTCGGCGAGCGCCTGGGAGAGCGCCTCGAAGGTGGCCTCGACGACTTTGCCAATCTCGCTCTGGGTCTGGCCCATTTTATTGGCGACGCGAATCACAAGTTCGCGTTTGGTCATCGTCACCGTTCTGCCCTCGGTCCTTCTCAAGCTATAACTCGTGCAGCGAATCAGAGTTACAGCCTCGAGTGTGAATTGTGCTGCATTATAGGCGCGGGATTGGGCCGGTGCAAGTCTTTTCGCAGCATGGTTTTATCCACACATGGGGCGGCGAAAGCTTGAGGCGATTCGAGCCGTTTTCCTATACTTCACAGCAGTTCCTACCCACTTCTCCGGCGGATCGCCCTGGTGAGTCCCGAATCGATTGTCATCTTCGCGTTCTTGCTGGTCTCGTCGTTGACCTTTCACGAATGGGCGCACGCCGCTGCGGCCACGGCGTTTGGAGACGACCTGCCGAAGTCGCAGGGGCGGCTCACGCTTAATCCCTTGTTGCACATAGACTTATTTGGCACGGTGCTTCTACCCGTGATTCTGCTCGCGTTGACAGGATTCACCTTCGGATATGCCAAGCCCGTCCAGTTCCGGCCCGAAGCGTTTCGCAAACCGCTGCGCGATACGGCGCTGGTGGCGATGGCGGGTCCCGCGGCGAATCTGGCGATCCTGGCCGTGGCGTTGGTGGCCGCCATCATCGTGTCGCGCGTGGTGGGCGGGGCGGGAGAGATGCCGCCGCTCGTGTGGCGTTTTCTGTGGGCGGCGATCATGCTGAACTTTGTCCTCATCGTGCTCAACCTGATCCCGGTGCCGCCGCTGGACGGGCACTACGTGCTCGATCTGTTTTTGCCGGAGAACGTGCGGGGGATACTGCGCGCGGTTGGGCCGTTCGGAATTCTGATCGCGCTGTTGATCGCCAACCCTATCTTCGCGTACGCGATTCCGAAGATGGAGTCATTCGTGATTCGCGTGGTTGGGGCGTGACAGCGCGTGCGCATCGCCTTGGTATAATTTTGCGCGGGGTCGCCGCGCGCTGGTTTTCTGTTCGTACGGAGATTGCATGAGTACACCGGATCGATACGAGTCGGACGACGTCGAACTGCGCTGGCGCGATGCCTGGGCCGGGCTTGGCCTCTACAAGTGGGACCCGAAGCGCCCGCGCAGCGAGACGTTCTCCGTGGATACGCCGCCGCCGACGGTGAGCGGGTCGCTGCATCTCGGTCACATCTTCAGCTATTCGCACCAGGATTTCATCGCGCGGTACCAGCGCATGCGCGGCAAGAACCTGTTTTTCCCGATGGGGTGGGACGACAACGGTCTACCGACCGAGCGGCGCGTGCAGAACCTGATGCATGTGCGGTGTGAGCCGAGTGTGCCGTACGACCCGGACCTGAAGGTCGCGCGCGTGGACGGGAAGCCGAAGGATCCGCCGAAGCCGATCAGCCGCAAGAACTTCGTCGAGCTGTGCGACCTGGTCGTGAAGGACGACGAGAAGGTCTTCAAGTCGCTCTGGACGCGCATGGGCATGAGCTACGACTGGGACCAGGAGTACGCGACAATCAGCGCGCACTGCCGGCGGATGTCGCAGGCGAGTTTCCTCGAACTGCTGGACAAAGGAGAGGTTTACCAGGACGAGCGGCCGGTGCTGTGGGACGTGGATTTCCAGACGGCGGTCGCGCAGGCGGAATTGACGGACAAGGAGCGCCCGAGCGCGTATCACCATCTGAATTTCCGCGTGGACGACACCGACACGAACCTGGTGGTCGCGACGACGCGGCCGGAATTGCTCCCGGCATGCGTGGCGGTGGTGGTGCACCCGGATGACGAGCGGTACAAGCAATACGTCGGAAAGCGCGCGGTCACGCCGCTGTTTCATGCGCCGGTGCCGATCTTCGCGGACACGAAGGCCGATCCCGAGAAAGGGACCGGCGTGGTGATGGTGTGTACGTTTGGCGACCAGACCGACGTCGAGTGGTGGAACCAGTTCAAGCTGCCGTTGCGGCAGGTGCTGGATCGCGCGGGATGTTTACGGCCGGTGATCTTTGGCGAAGCGGGATTCGAGAGCCAGAGACCCGCCGACGCGAACGCCGTCTACGCGCAGATTCAGGGGAAGTACACAAAGCAAGCGCAGAAGTTGATAGTCGAGATCGCCGAGGCGACGCCGGGCGTGATCGCGGCGCCGAAGAAGGACATCGTGCATGCGGTGAAGTTTTTCGAGAAGGGCGATCGGCCGCTCGAGTTGATCCCTGCGCGGCAGTGGTACTCGCGGATCATGGACAAAAAAGGGGCGCTGATCGAGCAGGGCCGCAAGATTCAGTGGCACCCGGACTTCATGCGCAAGCGGTACGAGCACTGGGTCGAGGGCCTGAACCAGGACTGGTGCCTGAGCCGCCAGCGCTACTTCGGCGTGCCGATCCCGGTGTGGTACAAGCTCGATGCTAACGGCGAGGTGCGGCACGACCAGCGCCTTGTACCCGCGCGCGAGCAGTTGCCGGTGGACCCGATGGCGGACGCTCCGGCTGGGTACACCGAGGCGCAGCGCGGCAAGCCGAACGGATTCACCGGCGACCCGGACGTGTTTGACACGTGGGCGACAAGTTCGTTGACGCCGCAGATCGCGAGCGGCTGGTTCGACGCGCCCACGAAGCACCGGCAGCTTTATCCCTACGACATCCGGCCGCAGGCGCACGAGATTATCCGCACGTGGGCGTTCTACACGATCGTGAAGGCTTATCTCCACGACCGCGATGTGCCGTGGAAGAACATCCTGCTGAGCGGGTGGATTCTTGATCCGGACCGCAAGAAAATGTCGAAGAGCCAGGGCAACGTCGTCACGCCCGAGCCGCTGATCACCGAGTTCGGTGCGGACGCCGTGCGGTACTGGGCGGGCCGCGCGCGGCTCGGGGTCGATACGGCGCTCGACGAGAAGGTGTTCAAGGTCGGCAAGCGGCTGTGCACGAAGCTGTTCAACGCGAGCAAGTTCGTGATCGAGCGATTCGCGGGGATCGATCCGGCGACGCTGACGCCCGACAAGATTACCTGCGAGACCGACCGCGCGGCGATCGCGCAGCTTCGCCCGCTGATCCGGCGCGCGACGGAGTCGTTCGACGCGTTCGACTACGCGCAGGCGCTGCAAGTGACCGAGGAGTTTTTCTGGGGCACGTTCTGCGACAACTACATCGAGATCGCGAAGCCGCGGACGTACGACGAGGGCGAGTCGGACGGCAAACTCTCCGCCGCGGCGACGCTACGCCTGATGCACCGGATGCTCGTTCGGATGTTTGCGCCGTTCCTGCCCTTTCTCACGGAGGAGATCTGGCATTGGAATTACACGGCGGACGCCGACATGCACGGTTCGGTGCACCGGAGTCCGTGGCCGTCGCTGGACGAAATCGCGGCCGTGCCGGAACCGAGCAGCGAGCGGACGTGGCCGCTGATGCTGCAGGTGGTGGAGGCGGTGCGCAAGGCGAAGGCGGACGCGAACCTGAGCATCAAGGCGCCGGTGCAGCGGGTGGCGGTGACGTGCGGCGTGGACGACGGCCGCGCGCTGGACCACGCGGTGCTTGACGTGACGCGGATGCTGTCGATTCAGGAGTTCGACCTGGACGATACGCCGGGGAACGGCGAGTTCGCCGTGTCGGTGGAGCTGGGCGCGTCGCCGACGAACGCGTAGGCGCGTCGCGGGACGGAGAACGTGGGGGAGAGCGTGTCGAGACGCTCGACAGGAATCGTGCGCGCGACGGGACTGATCGTCGCGCTGGGGTCCGCGGCGACATCGGCGTTCGTAATCGCGAAGTTGTACACCGGCCGCGGTGCGGACTCGCCGGTACGCGCGGCGATCTACGAGCAGCCGCTCGTGGCGTTGCTGGGGGCCGCCGGGTTCGCGATTGGGATGTGGGCCGTGCTCCGGCCGGAGCAGTGTATCGCGACGAGGGCGTGGCTGAATCCTCGCTGGGTGTGGCGCGAACGGCGCGGCGAAGCGATCCTGCTGCTGTTCAGCGGCGCGCTCGGGCTTCTCATGCTCGAGGCGGGCAGCCGCGCGCTGTACGCGCGAGACGAGCGCCTGCCGTACCTGTTCCCGCCTGAGTATCTCGTGTATCCGCCGCTGTACCACGCGATGCGGGAGTACACGCCAGAGACGACGAACGTACTGTTGCTCGGCGGATCGGTGTTGAACGGCGCGGGCCGCGAAGGAAAGCTGCAGGACGCGCTGGGGCCGGGATGGCGCGTGTACAACGTGGCGCAGAACGCGCACTCGTCGCTGGACAGCCTGACGAAGTACCGGTGGCTGACGGCGCGCGGATACCGGTTCGACTACGTCGTGTTCTATCACGCGATCAACGAAGTGCGGGCGAACAACGCGCCGCCGGACGTGTTTCGCGCCGACTACACCCATTACCTGTTTTACCGGTTGGTGCTTGCAGTGTTCGGCCGGGAGCATCCCGTGCGCCGCGCGGCGCTGCACAGCGCGCTGGTGTTCCGCGTGGATCGGCTCGTGACCCAGTTGCGCGAGACGCGCGCGTTCGGGCGGCTGTTTGTAAACATCGCGTACCCGCGCGAGGACTGGCTCGAGTATGGCGGAAACATCCGGTCGGCGGCGTCGTTCGAGGCGAACCTGCTCGAGATCGAGGCGATCGCGCGCGAGACGGGCGCGGCATTGCTCGTTGGCGAATTCGTATACGACCCGCGGCTGGACGACTTCGTCCGCGGCGGGCCGGATGCACCGGAACGCGACGAGATGATCGCCTATACTAAGGAGTGGGGATTGCCGGAAAACGTACAGAGAGGAATCGCGGCGCACAATGACATCATCGCGCGGTACGCGGACGAGTTTCACTTCGTGCCGTTCGGCGCGATGCGGCGGCGCGAGCACTTCATTGATCCGTGCCACTTCACGCCGGAGGCGGAAGCGAGGTTCATCGAACTGTGGGCCGCGGCGATCCGCGAGTTGGAGGACAAGTCCGATGATCGGAACTAGACTCCCCTTCTACGCCTTCGCGACCGCGTGCCTGGTTGCATTTTGTTCGTTTGCGTCCGCGCAATCCGGCCAATACGAATGGGCGGCTTCCGAACCGATTGCACCCGGCGTCCGGTTCGCGCGGGTGACGCTCGCCGCGCCGCGGCCGCTGATGGTCCAGTGCCTGCGCATCGACACCGCGTCGGCGCCGCTCGGCTTCCACACGACGGGCCGCGCGGAGACCTGGGTGGACGGCTCGACCGAGACGTTGCGCCGCACGACGCGCGAGTTCGTGCTGGACAGCCGCGCGGCCGGTCTGGACATGGTGGCGGCGATCAACGCGGACGCGTTTTCGCCGTGGCCGGTGCCCTGGCAGGAGGAATCGCTGACGAATCTGCTCGGACTGGCGGTGTCGGGCGGCGTCGTGGTGTCGTCGCCGTCGGAGACGCCGTCGTTTCTCGTGTTCGAGGACGGCTCGATGTCGATCACGCCGAAGGTAACCAGTCTGGAGGGCGTGCAGACGGCGGTGAGCGGGTTCGGCCTCGTGCTGAAGAACGGCGAGCCGATCGCAGGCAATGCGGATCTGCATCCGCGTACGGGCATCGGTCTCTCCGAGGATCGCCGCGTGGTGTACTGGATCGTGATCGATGGCCGGCGGGTCGAAAGCGTTGGCGCGACGACGGACGACGTCGGCCGATGGCTGCTGCACTTCGGCGCGCACGACGGCATCAACCTCGACGGCGGCGGATCCGCTACGATGGCGCGGTACGACGCGTCCGCCGGCGGCGATGGCGTGGTGCTGCTGAATCGCCCGGTGGGAAACGGTGCGAAATCGTGCGGCCATTGTCCCCCGACGGAGCGGAACAACGGGAACAACCTGGGCGTGTACCTCGCCGGCGGATCGAACTAGCGAGTCACGTCCCCCTCGCGGCTCCCGGGGCATGGGAATGGGAGATCTGTTGGCGGTTGCGCGATCTGCAGGGAACCCCGGTCCAATCCCGCGAAAACCGGGCGATTACCGTATGCGGGCGGAACCCTCTTGAAGAGTCGCCCGAATCGCCCTACCATGGTGGGCGTGTGCTTTGGCTGACCGTGGGCATCGCGAACAGGGAAACGCCGTCTATTTCCCAAACTCGGACCTCTTAGCCGCCAACTTCACGGTCTCATGACTCCCGACTCCCGTTCTCGCTCGTCCGTTTTCTACGTTGCAGTCATCCTCGCAGCGACAGTGCAGGCGATCTGTGCCGCGGTGCCTGTGAACTTCCAGAACGAGACGATCATTTCCGAACTCGCCGAGCCGACCGGTGTGGCGTTTACGCCCGATGGGCGAATGCTCATCCTTCAGCGTGACGGCCGTATCCGGGTGGTTGCGGAGGGCGGCACGGAGGTTGGGCCGGCGCCGTTCCTGCAGATCACGAACATCAACACGGTGAGCGGCGAGCGCGGGCTGGTGGGCATCGCGCTTGACCCCGGGTTCGCGACGAACGGTTTTTATTACGTCTTCTACACGTCGAACTCGCCGCTTCGCGATCGCGTGTCGCGATTCACGGCGAGCGGCGATTCGACGGTAGCCGGGAGCGAGGTGGTCATCTGGCAGGACAACGAGACCGCGTCCGAATACCATCACGGCGGAAAAATCGCGTTCGGACCGGACGGAAACCTGTACGTGTCCGTCGGCGACCACGCGACGCCGTGGACGGTGCAATCGCTGACGTCGTACGCGGGCAAGATACTGCGCATCCGTCCGGACGGAACGATACCTACGGACAACCCATTTTACGACGGCGCGGGTCCGAATCTCGACGAGATTTGGGCGCGCGGGCTGCGGAACCCGTTCCGATTTACGTTCGACAGCGAGACGGGAACGATGTACATCGGCGACAATGGTGACAACGATCCCGCGACGTCGATCGAAGAAGTAAACGTGGGCGCGGCGGGCGCGAACTACGGTTGGCCGATTTGCCAGGGATCGTGCGGCGACGCGGGCATGACCAATCCGATTCACTCGTATCCGCATGCGGGACAGGACGCGTCGATCATCGGCGGGTTTGTGTACCGCGGCACGCAGTTTCCTGCCGAGTACCAGGGCAGCTACTTCTATGCGGACTACGTGGGGAACTGGATCCGGCGGCTGACGTTCGATGCGAACGGGAACGTGATCGCCAGTGTTCCCTTCGAGCCGGAAGATGGAAGCTCGAACGGCCCGTACGGCGACATCGTGGACATGGCGTCGGGACCGGACGGGTCGCTCTACTACGTGGATATCGGGTTGAGTTGGGAAGGCGAATATCGGCTCGGATCGGTACGCCGGATTAGCTACGTGTTTGGCGACCAGCCGCCGGTGGCGGTGGCGTCCGGCAATCCGACGCAGGGCTCGGCGCCGCTGGCAGTGGACTTCTCGAGCGCGGGCTCGAGCGACCCGGAGGGCCAGCCGCTCACGTTCGCGTGGACATTTGGCGATGGCGGTGTCTCGGACGCGCCCAACCCGAGCCACTCGTACACGAGCAACGGCCGGTACAACGCGCGGGTCGGCGTGTCCGACGGGTCGAGCACGACGTTCTCGAACACCGTGGTTATCTCCGTCGGCGACCCGCCGGTCGCGACAATTTCGGCGCCGGAGGACGGTTCGACGTTCCGCGCGGGCGACGTGATCGCGTTCAGCGGATCGGGGACCGATCCGGACGACGGCGCGCTTCCCGCGAGCGCGTTCACCTGGAACGTTCAGTTCCTGCACGACAACCACACGCATCCGTTCCTGGGGCCGTTGACGAACGCCACCGGCGGCGAGTTTGAGATCGAGACGACCGGTCACGATTTTCGCGGGTTTACGCGATACCTCATCACGCTGACGGTTACGGATTCCGACGGGTTGCAGGACACCGCGTCGGTGACGGTGTTTCCCGAGAAAGTGTTGTTGAGCTTCGATACGGTGCCCGGCGGACTGGGTCTGAATTTCGACGGGATCGCGCAATCAACGCCGTTCGTCTGGGACACGTTGGTCGGGTTTGAACACACCGTCGAGGCGCCGAACCAGTCGCTTGGCGGCACGTCGTACGAGTTCTCGGCGTGGTCGGACGCGGGGGCGCAACTGCACAGCATCTCGGCGCCGGCGAACAACACGTCGTACACGGCGACGTACCAGGGGACCGCGCAACCCTCGGGGCAGATGCTGGCGTATTCGTTCAGCGAGGGATCGGGAGGCACGACGGCGGATCTGTCTGGAAACGACCGGACGGGCACGTTGGTGGATGCTGCGTGGACGCCGTCGGGACGATACGGGAACGCGGTGTCGTTTAACGGCACGTCGTCTCGCGTTGCCGGTCCGACGTTCACGCTGCCTCAGACGTTTACGATCCTCGCGTGGATCCACAACCCGTCGAACCAGCTTTATGAGACGGTCGTCTCGGTCGGCCAGAATCGCGATCTGTATCTGGAGAACGGACAGGTCGTGTTTGAAGGCGGCGGAACCCTTCGGCGATTCGGACAGGCGATTCCAAACGGCGCGTGGCATCACGTCGCCGTCGTAGCCACGGAAACGGAGACGCTCGCGTATCTCGACGGCGAGCCGCTTGGCACGAGCGCGGCTGGGGTCGCCGATGAGTTCACCGGCGTGCTCCAGGTAGGCTCATTCAACTGGTTCGGCACGTGGGGAGATTTCTTCTCGGGGACCCTGGACGAAGTCCGGATCTACGACCGGGCGCTGACGATTCCGGAAGTCCAGATGGAGATGAATGCCGCGGGCGGAGTACCCGCACCGGTGCCCGTAATTTCGGGTCTCGTGCCCGGTGCCACGACGGCGGCGGGGCCGGCGTTCGCGCTCACGGTGAACGGAACGGGATTCACGGCGGCGTCCCGTGTGCGCTGGAACGGCAGCGATCGCGCGACGACGTTCGTGTCGGGCAACCAGTTGACGGCGTCGATTGCCGCGTTGGACATTGCAACCGCTGGTGCGGCCACGGTCACGGTGTACACGCCCGCACCCGGCGGCGGCACATCGAACGGACGGACATTCGACATTGACCCCAATCCCGATGCGCAGACACTGCGAAACGGTTTCGGCATTGCGGATAGTAATGACGATCAAGGGCTGAGCTACAGCGAGGCGCTTTCGCTCGTGCCGGGCCTAACGCTCGCGCAGTTCAATCGGCTCGACGCGGACGGCGACGGATCAGTGTCCATGAGCGAATTGATGGCGGCCTCCGTCGGGGCTCCAGGCGTTGCGAGCACGGTGTACGTGGATTTTGCTTACGGCGGCGCCGAAGACGGCACCGAGTCGGCACCGTTCAACACGTTGTACGAGGCGGCCGCGTTTGTGGCCGAGGGCGGCGCGCTTATCGTGGCTCCGGGCCAGTCCACCGAGCTTCTGACGATGACGAAGGGGATGCAAGTTCAATCGCCGAACGGACTGGCACGCGTCGGCGCTCCGTAGTCCGGAGTGGCTCGCAATCAGCGCGTTGCCCCGCGTTCGCGCATGTTCTATACTCTGCGACCGCGCCGGAATGGCGGAACTGGCAGACGCGCTGGACTCAAAATCCAGTACTGGCAACAGTGTAAGGGTTCGACCCCCTTTTCCGGCACCATTCATTACTCCCGCTCTTCTTTCCGATAATCATTCTGGGATGCCACACGAATCGCCGCTATTGGCGGGCCGTTTCTTCATGTGTGGTACAAATTCTAGGGAGGAATCGGACATGGAAACGAGCCTTCCATTCTTCAACATCGGGTCGTGGCGGTTCTTCGCCGGGTGGGTCGTGGCGGGGCTGATCGTGTGGGCCGTAGGTGCGTACGTGTTCAGGGACAAGGCATGAACGAGTCGTTGCAGTGGGTCAGGGAGAACTGGGCGGCCATCCCGCCGATCTACCGGATCGTGGGCGGGCTGATCGTGTTCTGGGGCGCGGTGTTTATTTTCTACGGCCGGAAGTGGGTCAACTGAACCTCCGATTCGACGTTCGCCGCGGTACGCGTTGTGTTGCCGCCTCTTCGCCGGCGTGCGTCAGTACTGCACGCCTCTTCAGCCTTCCCGCGCGATTCGATTGAACAATCACCGCGCGTACAGGTAGCCTTGTCGGCGCGCGGGGCGCCCCCCGCGCCTTAGTATCCCACGGGTGGGGGCACACCCGATCAAGGCGAAGCCGAACGAATAGCAGCC
>CAYUZD010000019.1:0-2176 GCA_964449475.1 uncultured Nitrospirales bacterium | reverse complement strand
GGGAGAGGAATTGACTTTGAACGCCAAACAGCCCCCCCCCCCCCTCCCTACTGGATTTACAAAACCCCGGGCTCACTCCTCGCCGCGCCGGGGCGGGGGGCCCCCCCCGCGACTTCGTAGCCGACGGGTGAGGGCAATCCAGATCATGGCGAAGCCGAACGAATCGCAGCCGAACGATAACAAAACGTCACGGCCGGGGGACGCGGAGAGCGGCGGCTGGTTGGAATGGCTCGCGAAGCTCTCGCAGCACTATGTTCCGGACGCGTTGACGTCGGCGATTATCATGATGGTGATCCTGGCCGCCGCGGCTTTGGCACTGGGCAATACGCCGACCGAGACCGCGGACGCGTACTACCGCGGGCTGTGGATGCTGACGGCATTCACGATGCAGATGACGCTCATGCTGACGCTGAGCCTCGTTCTCGCCGAGACGGCGCCTTTCAAGAAGGGCGTGATTTGGGTTTCGCGGCTGCCGCGGACACAGGCGCAGGTGGTGATCGGGTCCGTCATCGTCACCGCGCTGATTGCGTACATGAATTGGGGCCTGTCGATCGCGCTTGGCCCGCTGGTGGCGGTGCATTTCTGCAAACAGGCGGAGAAGAAGAACATCCCCGTGGACTTCAACTGGATCATGGCCGTGCTCGCGGGGGCCGGGTCGGTGTGGCAGTTCGGGTTGTCCGCCTCGGCGCCGCTCCAGATGACGGCCGAGAACCACTTTCTGGCCGATCGGACGCCGCCGATGCCGCTGAGCACGACGATCTGGAGCCCGGCGTCGGTCACGATGGTGTTGTCGTTTCTGTTCGTGGTGATGGTCGTCGGGATTTTGTTCATGCCGAAGCGGGTGAAGCCGATCTCGGCGTATCCGGAGTCGAACAAGCTCGCGGAGGCGGCGCTGACGGCGGAGATCGCCGGGCACGTCCACGTGAAGGAGGAGCGGACGCTCGCGCAGAAGCTCGAGCGGACACCCGTGACGCTGCTCCCGCTGTGGTTCGCGCTCGCGGTCTGGCTCGGGTATCACTTCTTCACGAAGAAGGCGAGTTTAGACATCAATTCGATGATCACGATTCTGTTGCTGGCGTGTTTCATCCTGCACCGGACGATCGACAACTTCACGTCCGCGGTGCAGCGCGTGCTGGCGTCAACGTGGCCGATAGTCGTGATGTACCACCTGTATGCGGGGGTCGCGGGGCTGATTCAGTTCACGGACGTGAGCGAGGCGCTTACGAATTCGATCGCGCCTATCTCGACGGCGTACACGCTGCCGCTGCTGACGGCAATTATCAGCACGATCGTGGCGGTGTTCATCCCGACGAGCGGGGGCCAGTGGGCGATTCAGGGCGCGGTGACGGTCAGTACCGCGCAGGAGGCGGGGATCTCGGTCCAGCGCAATTTGCTCGCGCTTAGCGTCGGCGACCACATGGGCAATCTCATCTCGCCGTTCTGGGCCGTGGTCGGCGCCGGGATCGCGCGGGTCGATTTCCGGCAGATATTCGGGTATCGCCTCGTGTTCGCGGCGATCTGGTTCATCATGGGCGTGACGATTTTTACGTTTCTGCCGTGCTAGGCCGCTAACGGCGTTTCCTGCGCGCCGCGTCGCGGCGGCCCAGGTCGACGTACCGATCCGTGAACAACCGTTGGGACTGGTGCGCGCCGGCGGCGATCGCGCCGATACCGACGATCAGGTAGACGATCTGTGACACGCGGAAGTGCACATCGCCGTTGAGCGTCGTCATGCCGGCGAGCGCGCAGACGATGGCGATGCCGACGCATGCGAGCGCGCGGACAAAGAGCGCCGGCGAGGCGAACGGCCGGAACGCCCACATCATGATGATCGCGCCTGCCCAGAGGAACAACAGCAGCGCAATCGCCCCCGTGACGAGTGAGATGACATCCATACGCGCGGAGCATAGTATCGATGCGCGGCAGGGCAAATGGAAGCGCAGGCGCGAAATTTTTGCCGCAGTCGAGTCCGATTAATCCGCAATCCGGGCAAGTCACGCGCGTGGCGGCGAGATTTGGTGTGCCGGAAGAATTGGGATGATTCGCCGCGAAGAGACAGGCCCAAGCTGGACCGCGCTTGGGCCTGCCACGCAGATCGAATTGATGCCCTATTCGACCCGGATGATTCGGTGGGCGTAGAACGATTGGCCGAACATGTCGGTGGTGCGCACGTAGA